>NZ_JBDVOT010000119.1:0-31743 GCF_039968975.1 Maribacter sp.
GGTAATATTTATGTGGTATTTGTAGTTTGTTTTTTAGCTAATGTGTTAGTTTTTCCAATCATGATGTTTTTTTTAAATACCGTTAACAGGTATTTATTAAGGTGGCATTTTTATAAAAAGAATGCATTGTTTGTTGCAAGAAGGGCAAAAACAGGTTCTGGAGATCAAATTAAAAAGTATGGGTTTTTTGGACTCATTTTTTTCGTGATGTTGCCTGTTCCTGGTACTGGAGTTTATGCCGGTAGTATTGCTAGTTACCTATTTAAAATAGAAAGAAAGAAAGCTTTTTTGGCGAATACAATAGGTATATTTTTATCTTCTTTAATAGTTTGGGCAACTACTTTGTTGACCATGAAGGGTATGGCATAATATTTATTCTATAGGATTTTTTATTCTTTTTTTTTGTGAATAACTATACCTGGAATTAATTTCATTAACAGAATTGGTCTTTTAAATTTGCAGCTTTTTTTAAGCTATGGATACCCTAAAAATTGGAGATAAATTATATAATGTTGAACAAAACGGGTTCAATGATTTTGCACGATATTCATTTTCTGAAGTAGTACGACTTACCGAAACTCTAGCCGTTTTAAAAAATGGGGTTCGACTCATTAATAGACCTAAACAGTCATACATAATGGAAGATGTAGGTTATTCCGTTAATAGAAATAAAGGTTCTCATTGGCATATTGTCTCTTTAAAAGCGATACGAAATGCCCAGATTGAAAATGAAAAAATTAAAATTTATGATTGGTTTGAAGAAAAACAATTCACTTTAAAAGAGAAGCAATATATCTATAACTTATTTAAAGCTAATGAGGAGAAATAATATTCAGAAGTAGTATAGTTTTTACAAGAAATGGACAGACCGTTTTTTAATTAAAAAACCTTTACTACCTTTACAGCGTTGTGTTGTGTCTCAAAGAAATTTGAGGCAATTGTGTTTATCGAATTTAATCGATAGAACCCAATGAAAGGCTTTCCATTAAGGGAGGCTTTTTTTGTTTAGATCAATTATATTTTGTGAATTACATAGTGTATCAATGAAGCTGCTAGTCTAGCAGTTTGATCATCAATATCATATTTGGGGTTTAGCTCTACCACATCTAGCCCTACTAATTTACCAGACTCTATTATTAGTTTTAAGCTTTCAATTACAATATCAGGAGAAAAGCCCATTGGAGAAGGTGCACTTACGCCTGGTGCATATGCAGATGAAAACCCATCTAAATCTATTGTAGTGTAAACATAATCTACATCCTCAAGAAATTGCATTATTCTTAATTGTACATGTTCAAGATAGTTCATGTTAAAATACTTCTGAAAAAGGTAGTAGACTTGATGCAACTCTGCGAATTCAAATAAATCTTTGGTGTTGGCATCTTTTCGTATACCCAAGGCCATGTATTTAATAGACTGACCTTTTTTATGATGGTCTAATGCAATTTGATAAAATGGAGTCCCAGAATTATTTCCATTTGCATTAGTTCTCAAATCAAAATGGGCATCAAAATTGATAATTCCTATTTTTTCTTTATTCTTAATAAGCTGTAGTAATCCGTTATAATGGGCATAGGCTAAATCATGACTACCACCAATAAGTATGGGTGTTATTCTATTTTTTATTAAAAAACTTACTGCGTTGGTACATTTCTTCTCTAGCTCTTCTAAGTTTTGATGATTACATTCTAAATTCCCAAAATCTACTAACTCTGTACTTGCCTTTAAATGATTGGGCATTTTACCCAATTGCTTACGTATAGCATCCGGTCCCATAGCTGAACCAACTCTGCCTAGATTACGCCTAACTCCTTCATCACTGCTATAACCTAGCAAAGCAATAGTGTTGTTAGTGGAGGAAGGGAAAGGTTCGTTAAGGTTAGAAAATGATACTTTTTCGTGAAGATAATATTGTTGGTCAGATTTTCGACCAAACCAATTATCGGTACTCGGTAATATGTAAATGGACATATAATACTTTTTTTTAGGAATCATGAAATCTTAAACTGCCTAAAAATCGGGGGAATTTAAAATTTGAAATGAGTATTTTATTAAAACGAAAAAGTAATACAAATCTTACATTTTAAAGTATTAAATTATTGTTTGTATTATTTTCAATGTGTTGTAGCTATATTTAGTATTTTAAAACAAGTTTTCTAGATGTTTATCTGCTACCAAAGTAGGGAAAGTTATTTTTAGAGTTTTTGTGCGTTCCATTTCACGCTTTAAGGCAAACATCGCTTCTTTATTTCTAGCCCAGCTACGTCTAGCTATTCCGTTATTTACATCGTAGAAAAGCATATTCTTCAATTTACGTGCTGCATCTTCAGAACCATCGAGTACCATGCCAAAGCCCCCGTTAGTGACTTCTCCCCAGCCAACACCGCCACCATTGTGTATAGATACCCAAGTTGCGCCCCTAAAACTATCGCCTATAACATTGTGTATGGCCATATCTGCGGTGAATTTACTGCCGTCATAAATATTACTTGTTTCTCGGTATGGGGAATCTGTTCCACTAACATCATGGTGGTCTCTGCCTAATATGATGGCATCGCTTAGTAGTCCATTTTCGATAGCCTCATTGAATGCCAGTGCTATTTTTGCTCTGCCTTCAGCATCGGCATATAAAATTCGTGCTTTTGAACCTACGACTAAACTATTTTGTTCGGCTTCAGATATCCATTTAATATTATCTGCTAGTTGTTGCTGAATTTCTGCCGGAGCATCTTTTTTAATTTCTTTTAAAACACGTAAAGCAATAGCATCCGTTTTTTGTAAATCTTCTAGTTTACCTGATGAGCATACCCAGCGAAATGGTCCAAATCCGTAGTCAAAACACATGGGTCCTAATATATCTTGTACATAAGAGGGGTATTTAAAATCTATTTTGTTCTCTGCCATAACATCCGCTCCGGCTCTTGAGGCTTCTAATAGAAAAGCGTTTCCGTAATCAAAGAAATATGTTCCTTTTGCTGTATGCTGGTTAATGGCTTTAGCATGTCTACGCAATGATTCTTCAACTTTTGTTTTAAAAGTATCGGGATCTTGATTCATCATTTCGTTGGATTGCTCAAAAGATAACCCGGCAGGATAATAACCACCTGCCCACGGATTATGCAAAGATGTTTGGTCAGAGCCTAAATGAATGAATAATCCTTCTTCGTAAAATCGTTCCCATACATCGACCACATTGCCAATAAAGGCTAATGATACTACTTCATTTTTGTCTTTTGTTTCTTTTGTTCTAGTCACTAAAACATCTAGATTATCAATAAGTTCATCTACCCAACCTTGTTCATGTCTTTTCTTTGCCGCAAGCGGATTAACTTCTGCGCAGATAGTAATGCATCCGGCAATGTTTCCGGCTTTTGGCTGTGCACCGCTCATTCCACCTAATCCGGCAGTTAAGAATATTTTACCTGCGGGATTTTCATCCGCTTTCAATACTTTTCTAAAAGCATTCATTACAGTAATAGCGGTGCCATGAACAATGCCTTGCGGACCAATATACATATATGAACCCGCAGTCATTTGACCGTATTGCGTTACTCCGAGTGCATTATATTTTTCCCAATCGTCTTGTTTGGAGTAATTCGAAATCATCATTCCATTAGTTACCACAACTCTTGGTGCTTCTTTCGATGAGGGAAATAAACCCATGGGGTGACCGGAATAGATATGTAACGTCTGCTCATTGGTCATTTCAGACAAATACTGCATGGTCAATAGATACTGCGCCCAATTTTGAAATACGGCTCCGTTACCACCATAGGTGATGAGTTCTTGAGGGTGCTGTGCTACGGCTGGATCTAGATTGTTCTGAATCATGAGCATGATTGCTGCTGTGTGACTGGTTTGTGCAGGATAATCTGAAATAGCTCTTGCATACATCTTATAGGATGGTTGAAAACGATACATATATATTCTGCCATAGGTTTCTAATTCCTGAGCAAATTCAGAAGCCAAAAGCGCATGCCAGTCCGCCGGAAAGTAGCGCAACGCATTTCTAATAGCCAATCGCTTCTCTTCTTTAGCAAGTATTTGCTTTCGGTTTGGTGCGTGACTAACCGCTGAAGAACGCTCCTTTTTTGGAGGTAATTCAGTAGGTATTCCCATCTGTATCTGTGCTTTAAAATCCATATTTAATATTTTAAATTTCGAAAAGTATAAATTGGTTTAAGACCTTAAAATTTATTTTCCAACAACCAACAACCAACAACCGACAACCAACAATTACTTGTGTCTATCAAAAACCAATTCCCCATTTTTCCAAATCATACACGGTTTTAAATTCCCTTGGTTATACAAAATATCTTGATAGTTATCTGAATGGAATACCGCAAAATCGGCTAAAAGTCCCGCTTCCAATTTTCCACGGTCTTCTAATTTCAAAGCAGCTGCTGCTCTAAAGGTAATACCTGCCAAAACTTCGGCATTGGTCAGTTTTTCAAATGTTCCTAGAATGCTGGCTTGGGTAAGTAAATCTCCCATTGGGGCAGATCCAGGGTTGTGATCACTAGCAATGGCAAGTGCCGCACCTGTATCTAATAATTTTCGTGCGGGAGTAAAATCGCAACCTAAACCAATTGACGCTCCGGGTAATGCTACGGCAATGGTATCGCTATGCGCTAAAAGTGCTATTTCTATATCTGTACTAGCTTCAAGATGATCTGCGCTAATGGCGTTATATTTCACGGCAACTTTGCTTCCGCTTGTGGAGAATTGGTCTGCATGAACAGTAATATCAAAATTCATTTCGTTGGCTATTGAGAAATACGCCAGAATATCATCAGCAGAAAAAGCACTTTCTTCAATAAAAGCATCAATTCTATATGTAAGATTTTCTTCTTTAAGAATTGGGAACAACTCCTCACTGATCATTTCCAAATATTCCTTTTCTGAGCCTTCAAAATCTTTAGGTAACATATGGGCAGCTAGGCAAGTTGAAATCAATTCAGGCAATGCCTTTTCATTAGCTTCTTTAATTGCACGAAGCATTTTTAGTTCTTCATCTACTGTTAATCCGTATCCACTTTTAACTTCTAGTGTTGTAGTTCCATTTTTTAGATGACGATTGGCTCTTTTAATCGTGTTCTTGGTCAATTCTTCAATACTCGCTTTTCGGGTTTCGGTAACTGTATCCCAAATGCCACCACCTGCATTTGCAATCTCTAAGTAGGACTTACCGGCATTTCTCATAGCATAATCTTTGGCTCGAGATCCACCAAAACAGATATGGGTATGGGCATCTACAAAGCCAGGTAAGCAAACATGATTGCCTTTTAATAATTGAATGTCTGCATCTGGATGTTCCGATTTTAAATCATCAAAATTTCCTATGGTAAGTATTAGGTTGTTTTCAATTAAAATTCCGCCTTCAGCAATCACCTCAAGTTCATGATCAGAAATTGCACCTTTCAGTGCTAATCCGGTCATGGGTATGATTTGTTTAAACGGACCTATAAGTGTTCTTTTTGTCATTAGATTAGTAGTTTTCGAACTCCTCTGAGTGTTTTGTTTTTAAAGATATGCCATGTTCGGCTTGTACGCGGTCTATAACTTTAAGTAATGCCTGATCTTTGATCATAGTAATGCCTTTTTCAATATCATCTGCAAATACACGGTCTTTACTGGCAAAAGCTACTTGACTGCGAACGGCATTATGTACTTCTTCTAAATATATGCCCGATTTCAATGGTTTTCTAAATTCAAAAGCTTGGGCAGCGGTCAATAGTTCTATCGCCAAAATCTTTTCGACATTACCAATTACTTGTAATGCTTTTCTGCCGCCTATAGATCCCATGCTCACATGGTCTTCTTGACCTAGGGAAGTGGGAATACTATCTGCACTTGATGGAAAGCAAAGTCCCTTATTCTCACTAGCTAATGCCGCGGTAGTGTATTGTAAAATCATGTAACCGGAATTGATGCCGGTATCGTTCATAAGTAGTTTTGGTACACCTGGACTATTTCCTTCTAAGGATAAATATATACGACGGTCTGATATATTACCGATTTCCGATGTAGCCAAACAAGCATAGTCCAATGCCATTGCTAACGGCTGACCATGAAAATTACCACCACTTATGGTCAGTTCTTCATCAATAATTACTGGATTGTCTGTAACCGAATTTAATTCTACTTCTAATAATTCTTTTAAATGTAACCATGCTGTTCTTGAAGCACCATGAACTTGTGGAATGCAACGGATGGAGTAGGGGTCTTGTACCTTTTCACAATCTACATGGGCTTCCATAATTTCTGAACCTTTCAGTAATTTTTTAACCCGTTTTGCCACATGCACATTTCCCTTAAATGGTCGTAGATTATGCAATTCATTATAAAATGGTTTTACTGAACCTTGTAAACCTTCTATCATCATAGCGCCAATAACATCTGCCTGCGCTAAAATAGAATGTAATTGTGCTACCACTTTTACGGCATGTGCCGCTATAAATTGTGTGCCGTTTATAAGCGCCAGTCCTTCTTTTGGTCCTAAAGCAATTGGTTCCAATCCTGTTTTTTTGAAAAGCGCTTCAGTAGTTATCGTTTCATTCTTGTATTCTACCTTACCCAAACCAATAAGTGGTAAGAATAAATGGGAAAGCGGTGCTAAATCTCCAGATGCGCCAACAGAACCTTGCGATGGCACTATAGGGATGGCATCATTTTCTATATGCCAAATAATTCGGTTTAAAGTGGCTAATGCTATTCCGGAATATCCTTTTGCAAGTGATTGTGCCTTTAGAATCAACATTAATTTTGCAATATCTTTTGCTATTGGTTCACCAACACCAACACTATGACTTTGAAGTATATTGGTCTGTAGAATATTGGTTTCTGACTTAGATATTTTGGTGGTACATAATGGTCCAAAACCTGTGTTAATACCATATACGGGCTCACCTTTATCTACAATGTATTGTACTATTTTCCAGCTATTGGTTATTTTTTGTTCTGTAGCTTTTGACAGTGTAGTAGAAATGTCACCAAGAACAATTTGCATTGCCTTACCTGCGGTTAGCCAATCTTCACCCAATTTAAATGTCTGTTTGCTCATAGCTTAAGCTTTTGAAATATTTTAATTAAAATTAATATCTATTTTTGATACTTGGTAATATCAATTTTATCATCAATTAATAACTATGAGTAATCAGATAGAATTACGTCACCTGTCCTATTTTCTAGCGGTAGCGCAAGAATTACACTTTAGAAAGGCTGCTGAGAAATTATTCATTTCTCAACCAGGGCTCAGTAGGCAGGTAAAGCAGATGGAAGAGATTCTGGAGACCCAATTATTTGAAAGAAATAAGAAAAAAGTAGGGTTAACGCCTGCCGGGCACTATTTAAAAAAGGAGGTTGAATATATTTTTAGCCACCTGGAAAAGGTAGAACGCCAATTAAAAATGGTGGGCGATGGTAATAGTGGTGAACTACGCATTGGTTTTTTAGGTTCGGCTATGCAACAGGTAATACCAGAATTATTACTTGGCTTAAAGGAGCAATACCCAAAGGTGAAAACATCTTTAGAAGAACTTTCTAATGTTGCGCAAGTTGATGCTGTATTAAAAGATAAATTGGATATGGGATTTGTTCGGGTTTCTAGGGTGCCAAACACCTTAGAGATGAAAACTGTTTTTACAGATACTTTTTCGCTTGTCTTGCCGGAAAGGTACCCTATGCTGACAAGGGAGTTTGACGGAATGCAGCGATTTGCGAATGAAGATTTCATTTTATTCAGTCAGGCATATAGTCCGCTGTATTATGAAACGATCATGAGTATTTGTCAAGATGCCGGTTTTGCACCGAAAATCTCGCATAAATCTGTTCATGCTCATACCATATTTAAGTTGGTTGAAAATCATATGGGGATTGCCATTGTGCCAACATCTTTGCAAAACGGGTTTCAAATGCGGGTAAAGTTTGTGGAGTTAAAAGACATACCACAACGCGCGGAACTATCGGTAATCTGGAAAAAAGAACATACTAACCCCGTTCTAAAGAATTGTATTGATTTGCTTTTGGAAGATAAGTTTTAATACTTGTCTAACATAGAATGAGTTTTGGAAGGGTTAATTTTACTTTGAGTATAACAGAGAGAATAGAAAATAGAGCGTGCTGCGAATTGCGCTATGCGCGTAGCGATTAACGAACAACGAACAACGAATTTTATGATATTAGATATAATTAAAAAAAGACGATCGGTTTTTCCGGTACAGTATAATGACACACCAATTGCGAAGGCAGATATAGAAAAGGTGTTAGAAGCGGCGAACTGGGCGCCTAACCATAAGTGCACGGAACCATGGCGCTTTAAAGTGATTCAAGGACAGGCACAGGTAAGACTTGGTGCGTTTTTATCCAAAAAGTATGAAGAGCTTGACCCTAAGCCAAAGGCAATGAAAATTAAGAAGTTGCAAGAGAACCCTAAAAAAGCAGGTGCTATTATTGCTATTTGTATGCAACGAGATCCTAATGAATCGATTCCGGAATGGGAAGAGGTTGCCGCAGTGGCTATGGCGGTACAGAACATGTGGTTGCAGTGCACTGATATCGGCATTGGTTCTTATTGGTCTTCACCGGGACTCATAAAACACATGGGCGATTTTTTAAACTTAGCCGATGGTGAAAAATGTCTAGGATTTTTCTACATGGGTAATTTTGATGGCGAATTGACCGAAGCTAAACGCGAGCCTATCGAAACTAAAACCGAATGGATAACTGAGTAATTTTTCCATTAATTAAAGAAAGGAAATAGCGTATTACTATGTTCCCAAGCTTTTGAAATGAAGAGTCCTAAATAAACAATAGCGACCATAAATTTCAAGAATGTACCTGTTAAGAATCCTAAAAAAGAACCAAAAGCCGCTTTCGTAGCGGTTTTTTTATCTGCTTTATTCAGTAATTCCCCTACTAAAGCACCCACAAATGGCCATATGATAATTCCGAAAGGTCCTAGAACTGGGAATATTAAAGCAACCAATAACCCTACAGTTGTGCCAATGACACCAGCTTTTGTACCTCCAAATTTTTTGGTTCCTATGGCTGGTATGACATAATCTAACCCGAAAACAACAAGAGCAATAGCCAAGGTGATACCTAAGAATGTCCAGTTCATGGTAATTGCACTGGTAGAGTACAATAACAACAGACCTACCCAGCTAATTGGCGGTCCTGGTAAAACGGGCAAAAAGCTACCTAAAATACCTACGAGCATTAAAATAAAGCCTAGAACTAATAAAAATATATCCATTGTAAATAGTAAGTGTTGCCTATAAGACTAATATAGGTTGCATTTGTTACATCATCAAAGATCAAATTTATTTTTTTCAACTATAAAATTAGTTTGAACTAAATATTTAGTTATATTTGATCATAGAACTAAAAGATTAGTTGAATGAAGCAGTTGACAAAAGCAGAGGAAGAAGTAATGATTGTATTGTGGGAATTACAGAAATGTAACGTAGCATCGATTATAGAAAAATTACCTGAGCCAAAACCGGCTTATAATACCGTTTCTACTATTGTTAGAATTTTAGAAAGCAAGGGTTTTGTAGATCATGAACAAGTAGGGAAGGGATATTTGTATTTTCCTTTGGTGAAGAAATCAGATTATAGTAATCAGTCCATCAACAAATTGGTAGACGGCTATTTTCAAGGTTCATTTAAAAGTATGGTATCATTTTTTATGAAGAAAAATGATATGAGCCTGTCGGAATTAGAGTCCGTATTAAATGAAATTAAAAAGGAAAAACCATGATACAATATATTTTGGAGTGCATCGCCTTTCAACTTCTTTTCTTGGTTATTTATGACTTTTTTCTAAAGAAGGAAACCTTTTTTCAATGGAATAGGGTGTATTTAATGGGAACCTTTGTTTTGTCTTTGATATTGCCTTGGGTAAAAATAGAAGCCTTTAAGCAACAAGTACCACAGACGTTTGCCCAATACCCAGAATACTTATGGGAATTACAAAATGTAGATGTTGTAGTGCAGGCTAAAGAATCAGTCTCATGGAATTTTACATGGCAAGAAGGAATTTTTTATGGAGGAATGTTAGTGGCGTTAGTACTATTCGTATTAAAAATTAGACAATTATATCTCTTGAGAAAGAGCGGAGAAAAGATTTCTTACCCTTTGTTTACCCAGATTGTTATAGAAAATAGCAACATTGCTTTTTCATTTTTTAAATCCATTTTTATTGGAGATAAGGTATTGAAAATGAAGCATGATACCATAATTGCCCATGAATTGGTGCATATAAAACAAAGGCATACGTACGACTTGTTATTCTTTGAGCTGATGAGAATAGTTGGCTGGTTTAATCCGCTAGTGTACGTGTATCAAAATCGTATTTCAGAATTACATGAATTTATTGCCGATGCTCAAGTATCAAAAGAGCATAAATCAGATCATTATGAGCAGTTATTAGCTCAGGTTTTTCAGACCGAACATATATCATTCATCAATCAATTTTTTACAAAATCATTAATCAAAAAACGAATAATCATGTTACAAAAATCAAAATCAAAGAAAGTTTGGCAATTAAAGTATTTACTGCTAGTGCCAATGGTATTGGGAATGCTGCTATATACTAGTTGTGAAATGTATAAGGGTACTTCTGAAAATAAGGAAACTACCGAAAGTGATGAGCTTTTAATTGCGGAAGTAAATACTAAAATTGAAGAGGATAATTTAGATATCGGATATTTATATAATTCTGGTTTGTCAGAAAAACGCAATGATATAAATCAATTACTTACCAAAGATGAGTTTTTTCTATATGAAATTTTGCAACGTGAAGCAATGGTAGATTTTATTAAGGAAAATCCAGAAGAGGAACCTTTCAGTTTAACATTTGTTCAGCCCTCTACAGAGAAGTATGATAATTTTATAAATCAAAAAAAAGCGTATAAAAAAATTGATGATAATTTAAAATCATCGATTAAAGCGTTTGGAAAAGTTATTGCTTTTTATGATAAAAGTTTAGGGGCTTATCCATCAGATTTTCTAAAATATGAAGTAAGTAATACAACAAAACTTAGTTCAAGTGAATTAAGGAAATTTAATGAATTATTAGTCAGTTTAGAAAATGAACCTGATTATTTATCCAATATCATTCTTTCTGATGAGACAAATGTTTTTCTAATAAAGACCGATAATAAAGATTTAAAAGGTAGTATTGAGTCCCGAACTGTTAAGATTGTTAGCGAAGAAGAATTTACAGATTTAAATAGTATTGATGTTCCTTTCGCCGTAGTTGAAGAAGTTCCAGTTTTCCCTGGTTGTGAAAATGCAGACGATAAACGTGCGTGCTTTAATGAAAAAATGCAACAACATATTAGTAAACATTTTAATTATCCGCAAGCAGCTAGAGATGCGAATATAGAGGGTCGAGTAAGTACCATGTTCATTATTTCTTCAGAGGGTAAAATTGAGAACATTAAAATGCGTGGTCCCGATAAATTGTTAGAAGATGAAGTGGAGCGCATTATTAAGAGATTACCAGAAATGACACCTGGTAAACATAAAGGTAAAGTAGTAAACGTTCCATTTTCAATTCCTATTCAGTTTGTTTTAGATAATACTGCTAGTGCTACACTAGATGAAAAAACATACATGAATGAAGATGATGTTCCTTTCGCCGTTGTCGATGAGGTCCCAGTTTTCCCAGGCTGTGAAGATGCTGCTGATAAAAGAGCTTGCTTTAATGAGAAAATACAGCTGCATATTAGTAAAAATTTTAATTACCCAAAAGAAGCACAAGAAAAAGGTATCCAAGGTAGGGTGAGTGCTATGTTTTTAATTACTTCAGAGGGTACTATTGAAAATATTAAAATGCGTGGTCCAGATAAATTGTTGGAAGATGAGGTAGAGCGTATTATTAAGAGATTACCAAATATGAAACCAGGTAAACAAAGAGGTAAAGCAGTAAATGTTCCTTATTCTATTCCTGTTAATTTTAAGCTATTAATTGAAGAAAATCAAACATCTGAGATAGGACATATGCAAGTAAAGGGAAATCTTGTAAATGATGGTCTTAAAACATATTATAAAGGCAAAGTTTTTGATGAATTAAGCATGGGGATACCAGGTGTAGATATAATTGTTGAAGGTAGTGACAATGCTGTAATTTCTGATTTTGAAGGTAATTTTACAATTCAAGTGGAAGAAGGTAAAATATTAAATTTTGAATTTGAAGGTTTGCCTACTTTAAACCTTAAAGTTAAGTTCTAATTTATAGTTTTTTAATTATAAATCTAAGCAAAGTGAAGCACCTTATTTTTTCAATACTACTATTAGTACTGTTCAAAGCCGAAGCGCAATCTTCGGCTTTAGCTGTTGCAGATAGTTTATACATCATTGGTAATTATTCAAAAGCGATTAATGCGTATTCAGAAGTTGGCGGACTTTCTGCTGCGCTTCAGATAGCAAGAAGTTATAACGCCGTTGGTAATTATGAGAAAGCTATCACACAGTATAAATATGTTGTTGGGAAAGATGTCAAAAATCAACTTGCCCAATTAGAACTTGGAAAATTATTACTGAAAGTAAAAAGGTTTGAAGAAGCGAAATCTGTATTTACCAATTTGTCTATTATCAATACTACTAATCCTGAATTTCAATTTTATTTGGGAGAAGTAAATCGTCATCTAGATGTAACAGACGAAAGTTTAAAGCAATACTTAAAAGCAATTGAATTAGATAGTACGCACCTTAGAAGTCTATTTCAACTTGCAAAGCATTACACTATTAAGCAAGAGCGCGACAATGCATTAACGTATATTTTACAGGGTTTGGATTATTATGGGAATGATGTATCACTCATAAATTTGCATGCATTGGTACTATTCAATGATGCTCAATTTGAGAAGGCGATTCCTTTATTTGAACGGGTATTGGAACTTGGGGAGGATAAAAATTATGTGTATGATAAATTAGCCTTTTCATACAACAAGAATTGGGAGTTCCATAAAGCGAAAGAAGCCTATAATATTTTATTAAAAAGAGATGATACCAATTCACAAACCTATTTTGACCTTGCCGGTGTTTATCAGAAAGAAAATAAAATTGACAGCGCGAAGATTTTCATTAATAAAGCCATGGCCGTTCAAAAACCGATTTTCGCGAATGGTTATAATCAATTGGCATATATTGCCCGTGAGCAAAAAGATTTTAAAAACGCATTCAAATTATTCGAAAGAGCACATAAAGAAGATACATCTGATGCGCGTGTTTATTACAATATAGCCACAACATACGATCAGTTTGGTACTGACTTGAAGAAGAAATTAGGCTATTATGAGAATTTCTTGAAGGATTATCCGAATCAGCATCCATACTATAATGAAACTGCCAAAAAACGTATTTCTGAGTTAAAGGAAGAAATCCATTTTGCTAAAGATTAAACTCCTTAAAAAAATCGTAATTTCACTTGTAGAACAGGTGTAATGAAACGAGTTGTATTTTTTCTTTCGATGATACTGATAAGTTCATGTTCGTTCTTTGAGTCTAAACAAAAAAGAACACAAGAACTTATTGATGAAGAATTACGCCATTTGGACTGGAACAGTGTAGATTCTTACCCGTTCTTTTACACTTGCGATGAAGCGGTTACCAAAGAACAGCAGAAAATTTGTTTTGAAGAGACATTAATCTCCCATTTTGAAGAAACCTTAAATGATTTTGAGTTTACATTAACCGATAAGGAAAGTGAAACTGTTGAGGTCATTTTTGTTATTGATACCCTTGGTCAAATTAGGGTCGACAATATCTACAAAAATGCGTTAGTATTAAATCAGATGCCAGAATTTGATGGCGTTATAACCCAAAGCTTAAAGAATCTTCCTAAACTTGCACCCGCTTTAAAAAGAGGAATTCCCGTGAATACCAAATACCGTATTCCTGTTCAATTAAATACAAATTAAGCATATTGGCGAACGAAAAAATAATATTGGGTATTGACCCCGGTACGACTATTATGGGTTTCGGACTCATAAAAGTGGTGGGTAAAAAGATGGAGTTTATTCAAATGAATGAGCTTTTACTTCAAAAATACAACGACCCATACACGAAATTAAAGCTCATTTTTGAGCGTACCATAGAACTCATAGATACCTATCACCCAGATGAGATAGCTATTGAAGCGCCTTTCTTTGGTAAGAACGTACAGTCTATGTTAAAGCTAGGTCGTGCACAAGGTGTTGCTATGGCTGCAGGATTGTCACGCCAAATACCCATAACGGAATACCTTCCTAAAAAGATTAAAATGGCGGTTACAGGGAATGGTAACGCTAGTAAAGAACAAGTGGCTAGAATGCTACAGAGTGTACTAGGATTAAAAACACTTCCAAAAAATCTAGATAGTACTGACGGACTAGCTGCTGCCGTATGTCATTTTTATAATCAAGGTAGAATTGATGTTGTTGGTAAAAGCTACTCTGGCTGGGATGCTTTCGTAAAGCAGAATGAGAAACGAGTTAAGAAGTAGGGTTCAATTATCAATTAACAATTATCAGTTAACAATAATCAATAACAAAATAGCAATGAATAATGAAAATCCTCTTTTGAGTAAATCTTATGATTTTGCTTTGCAAATTGTTAAATTATATCAAGAACTAACGAAGAATAAAAGGGAGTATGTTTTATCTAAACAACTTTTAAGAGCAGGTACATCAATTGGCGCAAATATTGCTGAAGCTAATGGGGCAATTTCTAAAGCAGATTTTTCTGCTAAAATCTCAATTGCTTATAAAGAAAGCTTGGAGACTAAATATTGGTTGAATTTATTAAAGGATTCAGAATATATTGAATTAGAAATTGCCAATGGATTAATTGAAAATGCAGATGAACTTTCAAAAATTATGTTTTCCATCCTTAAATCAACAAGAATTAAAAAATAAGTAAAAAGTAAGTGGTTATTTGTCAACAGCGAATTGCTAACTGATAATTGTTTATTGTTAATTGAACAAATGAGCGGAATCTACATTCACATCCCATTTTGCAAGCAGGCTTGTCACTATTGCGACTTCCACTTTTCTACCACTATGGGGAAGAAAAAAGTGATGGTGGATGCGTTATGCAAAGAGATAGAAATCCGTAAAGGCGAGTTTTCTGGGGAAACTGTTGCTACTATTTATTTTGGTGGTGGTACTCCGTCAGTTTTAGAAACTACGGAAATTGAGCAGTTGATAGATACGGTTCGTGTACATTATGATGTTATAGAGAACCCGGAGATTACGTTAGAGGCGAATCCTGATGACTTATCGGAAGAGAAAATACTGCAGCTGGCAGCTAGCCCAATCAACCGTTTAAGTATTGGGATTCAATCTTTTTTTGAGGAGGATTTAAAGTTGATGAACAGAGCGCATAATGCTCTGGAAGCTGAAAAGTGTTTGCGATTGGCAAGCGCACATTTCGATAATATTTCCATTGATTTGATTTACGGAATGCCCAATATGACTTTAGAGCGTTGGAAGCAAAATATTGATAAAGCACTTAGTTTCGGTATACCACATATTTCTAGTTATGCTTTGACGGTAGAACCTAAAACTGCTCTGGCTAAATTTGTTGATGACGGATTGATTACACCCGCATCCGACGAAGAAACACAAAATCATTTTAACTTGCTGAATGAAACATTACTTGCCGATGGGTTTGATTGTTATGAAATATCCAATTTTGGAAAACCTGGGTATTACTCTAAAAATAATTCCGCTTACTGGCAACAGAAAAAGTATATAGGTATCGGTCCGTCTGCACATTCTTTTGATGGTGTGCAACGTGGGTGGAATATCAATAATAATCCGAAGTATATTAAATCTATTGAGCAAAACATTTTACCTATGGAGGTTGAGGTGCTTTCTTCGACGGATAAATATAATGAATACGTGATGACGGGACTGCGGACTATCTGGGGAGTATCGTTGTCTAGAATAGCGGCTGATTTTGGACCAAAATATAAAGAGTACGCATTACTACAAGCCGATAAATTTATAGAAGAACACTT
This sequence comes from Maribacter sp., assembly GCF_039968975.1. Classification (GTDB taxonomy): domain Bacteria; phylum Bacteroidota; class Bacteroidia; order Flavobacteriales; family Flavobacteriaceae; genus Maribacter. The sequence continues at coordinate 16,013 of NZ_JBDVOT010000119.1, forward strand.
ACTGTTCGTTGATGGTGACATCTTAAAAACTACTAAAAAAGGGATGTTTTTAGCAGACGGCATTGCTGCCGATTTGTTTATGGTGAATTTGAAATAACACATCACGCACTGTCAGTTCGAGTGATTTTTTATTGAAGAGAAACGGAAATGAAAAATTGTATCGAGAACAGGTTTGGAACAGTCGAGCTTCTCGATACAAATTTCTTCGTGCCTCGGAAATTTACTCGAAGTGACATGGTAACATTATATTAAGAAGGTGAAATAAAACGTGTTGTCAGTTCGAGTGTTTTCTTCAAGAAAATATATCGAGAACAGGACAGGAACACGATAACTGCCCCCTTCTATTATACTTTCTTCATATACCCACAAAAAGTTGTAATTTTCTTATTTCAAAGATTACCATCTAAATTGAGGTTAAATACAATGAAAACTACCATAACCCACAAAGCAAACCAATATCAAATTGACCTATCTAAACCATTAGATATTTCAATACCGATCACCAGTAAAAAGGATAATGTAAACGCATGGTATGTTGATGCTCCAACAATAGAACCTCATAAAGAATCTAATTTTACAGGGAGTATAGCAGCAGGTTTTAGTACCAACTTTTATGATATTTCATTTAATCCGCATGCACATGGTACGCATACGGAATGTGTGGGGCATATATCAAAAGAGCATCAATCTGTAAATAGGTATTTAAAGCAGTTTTTCTTTTTGGCAGAGGTCATTACCGTTACACCAATAAAACAAAAAGGAGATTTGGTAATTACCAAAGATGAATTAGAAAACGCACTAGGTAGTAAATCACCAACAGCACTGGTTATAAGAACGCTACCTAATACGGCATCCAAATTAAAAAGACAATATTCACATACCAATCCGCCATACATTTTAGAAGATGCAATGGTTTTTATTCGAGAATTAGGTGTTGAACATTTGTTAATAGATTTACCATCTGTTGACAAAGAAAAAGACAATGGTAAACTATTGGCACACAAAGCATTTTGGAATTTTAATGGTGAGGTTAGGCTTGGGGCAACCATTACAGAATTCATTTTTGTGCCTGATACGGTTATTGATGGAACTCATTTTTTAAACTTACAGGTGGCACCATTTGAAAATGATGCCAGCCCAAGTAGACCGGTGCTTTATAAAATTAAGTAATTATGAAAAATCTTTTAAAATTAGAAGAATTGGCATTGTTGATTCTAGGTATTTTTATGTTTGGTTTGTTAGGTTATCAATGGTGGTGGTTACCAGTTTTAATATTGACGCCAGATATATCTATGCTAGGTTACTTATTGGGAGCTAGGGTTGGTGCTGTGTGCTACAATATTTTTCATCATAGAGGTTTTGCAATCCTTTTATACTTTGTAGGTATCTATTTAATGTTACCCGTGGTTCAATTAATAGGTACAATTCTTTTTATACATACGGCTATGGACCGTATCTTTGGCTACGGACTCAAATATGATAAAGGGTTTAAGTTTACGCATTTAGGTGAAATAGGAAATAACAATGGATAATATTTTTGATACCATTCTTGGTCTGGTTTTAGGCGCTATTGGCATGTATTGGCTTTTTAATTTTTTTAAAGGCAAGAAAAGAAAAGAGATTACAACACACCAATCTTCGGTACTGTTAGAAAAGATGAAAAGCGTTTGCAAACTAATATCTGTAGAAGGGGAATTTGCAGAAATCTACCAGTATGAAAACGTAAAGGATTTCATGAGTTTGGTAAGTAGTAAAAAGAAGGCTTTGGTGGTTATTAAAGCTAAAGCACATATTGGTTATGACTTAAGCAAACTTTTAATGCATGCCGATGAGAAAAAGAAAACGATAGTACTTGATAATTTTCCTCAACCCGAGGTGTTGAGCATTGAGCCAGAATTGGAGTTTTATGATATTAAAAGTGGCTTTTTTAACTTTTTTGCGCCAGATGATCTTACAAAACTAAATGCCGAAGCAAAAACTCATATTAAAGAAAAAATACCGGAAAGCGGATTAATGGATACCGCTAGAAAAGAAGCGTTACAAAGCGTTTTGATAATGGAGAAAATTGTGGAGACTATTGGGTGGACACTAGATTACTCCGCTCTTGAAATTCCTCAAAAACAGATTGACTTACTCGAAGAATAATAACAAACAACTAAAAAAATAAAAATGAAAAACGTAATTTGTATCCTTGTACTAACACTAATGACCAGCGTTTGTTTTGGTCAAAATGATGATAAAATGACAGAATTCGATGCTAATTTTTCGCATACCGTATTTTTTTGGTTAAAAAACCCTGATAATCAAGCAGACCGAACTGCTTTTGAAACTTCTTTACGCAAGTTTTTAGATAACTCGGCATATGCCAAAACACAATTTATTGGCAAGCCGCCAAAAGCAAGTAGAGATGTAGTAGATGGTTCATTTACGTACTCTTTAATCGTAAGTTTCGATTCTGCTGAATCTCAACAAGCTTATCAAGATGAGGCACCTCACAAAGTGTTTATTGCTGAATCTGAGAATCTGTGGTCTAAGGTCATTGTTTATGACTCTACAGGTATCTAAAAAATCACCCTGATTTTAAGGTCAGGTACTGTTTACAGTATATGACCTTAATCAAAATTATAGTCTAAAAACTCAATAGTATGAACGTTGAAGAATACCGAGACTATTGTATTTCAAAAAAAGGAGTAACAGAATCTTTTCCTTTTGATGAGGTTACCCTTGTATTTAAGGTGATGGGTAAAATGTTCGCATTATGTGGATTAGAAAATGTGCCCTTACGCGTAAACCTAAAATGTGATCCAGAAAGAGCCATAGAGCTTCGCGAAGAGCATGAAGGCATTATAGAGGGCTGGCATATGAGAAAAAAACATTGGAATACCGTCTACCTAGATCAAATATCTAAAGAACTTACGTTAGAACTTATTGATCATTCTTATAATTTGGTAGTGTCTAAATTGACTAAGAAGGTGAAGGCAGAGTTGGAGGGGTTGTAGTTATTACGTATTTCCAATATATCATACTACAAAATCCCATTCCCTCACCCAAAACCACCATTCCCTCATTCTTACTTTTTAATACTTATTGATTTACCGTACTTAATAGTGCTTAAAACCACTATTTATGAAAAACCACAGATCACCTCAAGAAGTTAATGCCGGGTCAATGGCTGACATCGCTTTTTTATTACTTATCTTTTTCTTGGTTACCACATCTATAGAAAATGATGCTGGGCTTAATCGTTTAATGCCTCCTGAAGTTAATGATGTCATTTTCGATATTAAAGAGCGAAACCTTTTTGAAATTAGCATAAATAACGCTGACTTAATAATGGCAGAAGATGATATTATAGATTCTAAAAATCTTAGAGACAAAGTAATTGCCTTTATTGATAATGGGGGAATCTCAAATGGAAATGAAGGGTTCTGTGTGTATTGTAAAGGTAATAGGCTTGCAAATTCATCTGAGAACCCTGATAAGGCAATTGTCTCTATAAAGACACAACGTAATTCTAGTTATCCTGTTTATGTAGCGGTACAAAATGAAGTTTTGGGTGCCTACAATTTCCTTCGTAATAGAGAAAGTTTACGATTGTTTAATACCACCTATGAAGCTATGAGTACTCAATATTACAATGATGAAATTAGTGAGAATCAAAAAATAAAATTAAAAGAACGACTTGAAATTATAAGAGCACTTTATCCGCAGAAAATACTAGAACCAGAAACCGTAAATAATTAGGACCATGATAAAATTCAACAAATACAGATCTAGTAAAAGCTTGCCTCCAGTTTCAACAGCTTCATTACCAGATATCGTTTTTATTCTTCTCTTTTTTTTCATGACGGTTACGGTGATGAAAAATCAGAACTTATTGGTGGAAAATACCTTGCCAACAGCTACTGAAACCGAAAAATTGGATAAGAAAGACCGTGTAATTGAAATTTATATAGGTAAGCCTACAACTGATGGCAATGCTAATTTAGGAGATGAACCAAGAATTCAAATGGATAATAAATTTATAACAGTAGACGAAGTTGGTGATTACGCCCTTCAAGCCCTATCATCAATGCCGCAGCATTTAAGAAGCGTAGCAACAGTGTCTATTAAAGCAGATGTGGGAGTAAAAATGGGAGTAATCGATGATCTTAAAAATCAACTACGTAAGGTGAATTTGTTGAAAATAAATTATACTACTTATGAGGGTGCCATTGTAGATAACTTATAGGATATAAGAAGTGATTTTAAATTCATTTTCCATTTATAGAAATCATTTTCTAAAGTTATCTTTACCTTTTCTATAACAGGTTGTTTTCATGAATAATTTAGAGGAGTTTTATACCCAGCGAGTACAAAAGTATAATGAGGCTATAGAAGCCTTGAATAAAAAGCTGTTTACTTTTAGTACACTTCGCTTACTTATATTTTTGGGTACTATTGTAGGCATTTATTTTGCATCGGTAAATGCCAAATATGTTATTGGCGTTTTATGTGTAGGTATTCCGTTATTCTTGATTTTGGTAACCAAGTACACGAATTTAAAACTTCAAAAATCAAAGATTGAAGAGTTAAGAAATATCAATACAGTAGAGTTACAAGTACTGAAAAGAGATTTTTCAAAACTACCCAACGGAAAAGAATTTGCAGACGACATCCATTTTTTTAGTCAAGATATTGACCTTTTTGGTGAAGGTTCGTTTTATCAAATCTCTAATAGAACAAAACTTGCAGAGGGGAGTTTGTTATTAGCAGATATCTATAAAGAAAATTCAATAAACGACATTAAAGAAAAACAAGTAGCAATTGCTGAAATAGCTAAAAAAGTAGATTGGAGACAAGAGTTTTCTGCAATGGCAGCTTTGACGAAAACAGAAACTTCTACTCATACCATAGCGCATTGGTTAAAGAACTATACCGCCTTTGTACCAAAGGTTATGAAATTTATTCCATTAGTGTTTTCAATTATTTCTGTAACTATTTTTGTTGCTTATTTCTTAGATTATATACCAGAATCTGTTTTAATATGGTGGTTGGTACTAGGTATGCTTATCGTTGGGGTGTTCACTAAAAAAGTAACTAATTTAGGACAGAATGCTACTAAAATGAAATCTACTTTTGACCAATACAATCAGTTGTTGGCAATGATAGAAACAACAGATTTCACTTCTGATTTATTAAAACAACAGAAGGCAAATATTCTAAGTAACGGAGAAAGTAATTCTAAGGTTTTAAAGAAATTTGCATCACTTCTAAGTAACCTTGACCGTAACAATAATCTTTTGTATTTGATTTTTGCAAACGGATTTTTTCTTCGTTCTTTAACCGATTGCCTAGCGGTTGAAAAATGGATAGAGGAACATGGTAAGAGTGTAGAAACCTGGTTTAATACTATTGCTTTTTTTGATGCTTATAATAGTTTGGGAAACTTCGCTTTTAATCACCCAAATTTCACATATCCGACAATTGCTAATGACGGTGTGGTATTGAAATCTAAGAATGCAGGTCACCCATTGTTAGATCCCAAGAAAAGTATTTTAAATGATATTACTATTGAGGGTGGTCAATTCTTTATCATTACCGGAGCAAATATGGCTGGTAAGAGTACGTTTTTAAGAACGGTGTCTTTACAGATTATGATGGCAAATGTTGGTTTGCCGGTTTGCGCAGAATCGGTCAGTTATTCGCCAATAAAATTAATTACGAGCATGCGTACTACAGATTCATTAACAGATGATGAATCTTACTTCTTTTCAGAATTAAAACGCTTAAGATACATTGTAGACGAAATACAGACCGATCGTTACTTCATTGTACTTGATGAAATATTAAAAGGAACCAATAGTACGGACAAAGCATTGGGCTCAAGGAAATTTGTAGAGCGCTTGGTAAAGAGCAAATCTACCGGTATTATAGCTACCCATGATCTTAGCCTTTGTGAAGTTGCCGATGAATACGATGCGGTTAAGAACCATTATTTTGACGCAGAAATTATAGACAACGAATTGCATTTCGATTATACTTTTAAAGATGGCATATGCCAGAATATGAACGCTTCTTTTCTCTTAAAAAAGATGGGGATTATTGAATAAAACTTTTTTATTCTTAGATTTAAGGTTGTAATTATTTTCCGTCTTTTTTATGCATAGAATTTCGTTTCTATTTCTTGTTTTTTTCTCAAATATGCTTCTTGCCCAAAATGAAATTGGCAATAATTTGGTCAAGGATAAGTTCTTAAAGTATTTTGAATTACCACGGGAGTCCGTATTTCTACATACTAATAAAACAACGTATATAGCCAATGAAGAAGTATGGTTAAAAGGGTATGTATATAATAGGCATAACAGTACGCCTTTTAGTCAAACTACTACGGTTCATGTAGGTTTGTATAATGCCGATGGCAAGAAGTTTAACGACTATCATTTTAAAGCTAGTGGTGGTTATTTTAAAGGTAATATAGCGGTAGATTCAGTGCTTGCCAGTGGAGACTATTATCTAAGGACAAGCACAAATTGGATGAAGAATTTTAAAGAGGATGATTCATTTGTACAGAAAATTACCATTTTAAATGAGAAGCCAATTGAAAAAGCTAAATCTATCAAGGAATATGATGTTCAATTTCTTCCTGAAGGAGGTAACTTAGTTGAAGATGCTCCGGGTGTTATGGGTGTAAAAATTACTGATGCGAACGGCTATGGTGTAAGAATTGTAGAAGGTTCCGTATTCGATAGTGACAATACTCAAGTTGCAAGATTTTACACTTCCATTTTTGGTTTGGGAAAATTTAATTTCAATCCAAAGGCAGGGGTTGAGTATGTGGCTAAAATAGAATTTGATGATGGTAGTGTAAAAACTACGTCACTTCAAAAACCTTCCAAAATAGGTATCTCATTTAGTGTTAAAAACGTTGATGAGAATCGGTTCATTATTAGTTTAACCACAAACGCGGCAACAAAGGAAATCATTAAAGAACAACAGTTTTATTTGTTGATACATAAAGATGGTCACGCTAATAGAATACCCATTACCTTCCCCAAGAATAAACTATTTATATCAAAAGTTTTAAATAAGGAAGTGTTGAACAAAGGGATGAATATCTTGACATTATTTAATCCTGATGGTAAGCCAATTGCAGAGCGATTGATATTTAACCATGCAGATCTTTTGGACTCTAAATTGGAGGTAAGTAAATTATCTACAGAGGCTGATTCATTAAAAATTCAAGTCAAGCTTCTTAACAGTAGCAAAGGGTCGCAAAACTTAAGTGTATCTGTATTGCCAGAAAAAACAATTTCGAACAATAATCAAAACTCTATTTATAGCGCATTCTATTTAAAACCTTACATAAGAGGGTTTGTTGAAAATCCTAAATATTATTTTAAGAACGTTACTACTAAAAAAGAGAACGACCTTGATCTGTTATTGATGACCCAAGGTTGGTCTAGATATGATTGGAACGATATTTTTAAAGGACCTCCTGGGCAGTTTTATGAATTTGAAAACGGAATAGATTTAGAAGGAACTATCTACAGTAAAGGGGTCATCTCAGAAGAAAAGCTCTTAGTTAGTTTCCCAGATGGTAGAAGTAGGTATCTAGATATTTTGGACAATAGATTTTTGATTGAGAAGAACTTTCCAATAAAGGGAGAGGGCTTGGATTTTACGCTCATTGTTAAGAATGGAAAGTTGGCTAAACCTAATATTGGTTTAAATATGAAGTTAGGGGTTATACCAGATGAAATAGATACTATTTGGAAAGAAAAGGTAGAATCTGAAGATGAAGACAGTTCTACCAAAATTAATGCTCCAGATTTAATTTCTTCTGATAATACTATAAGTCTGAATGAGGTTACTGTAGTTGAGAATAAACTGAAAGCAACCGTAGAAAGTAATGTTTTTATTCCTAAGTATTTAAAAGGAAAAATGACAGAGGTAACTGAGGATATAGAATTTAGTTTTCCATTAATAACCGATATTATAGCATCTAGAGGTTATTACGTACGAGAAGAGTTAAGTTTTGGTAGTACAGATCGGCTTATCATTAGAGCAAGAACTGTTCAATCTTTTCTTTCAGGAAATGCTTTGCCCGTTCCAGTAATTTATTTAAATGGAGCAAGATTGAGCACACTTGATATTTTGTATAGAATGCCTACAAGTGAGGTAGAAAGTTTTTTGATAGATAAAACAGGAGCAGGTGAGGGAGCAAGAGGCGCTGGCGGTGTGATCCGTATTTATACACGAAGAGTGCCAAGAGGCTACAATGATCAGTTTAGTAAAGAGGAGAATGTTTTTAACTATAAACTTAAAGAAGGGTTTGAACCTGTTAAGAAATTTTATACCCCTAAATACACTTCATATCTTTCTAATGAATTTGAAAATTTTGGAACTATACATTGGGTACCTGAATTAAAAACCAATGAAAACGGTATTGCTACTTTTAAAATACTGAACACCCTGCAGAATAATATCAATATTTATATTGAAGGTATGAGTACAGAGGGCGATTTAATTTCAGCAGAGCAAAGTCTTAAAATTGATTGATATTTTAAATGGATTCATTAACGCAAATAGTACTTGGGGCAGCCGTTGGTGAAGCGGTTCTTGGTAAGAAAGTGGGCAATAAGGCAATGCTTTATGGAGCTATTGCCGGTACCATACCAGATTTAGATGTGATCACACGCTATTTTCTTGATACGGTAACGGCAACAGAATGGCATAGAGGTTTTAGTCACTCCATTTTCTTTTCTGTACTTTTTGCGCCTTTATTTGGTTGGTTGGTCTGGAAGATAAACAAGAAAGAATCGGCTACTTGGAAAGAGTGGTCATGGTTAATGTTCTGGGGGCTTTTTACACATCCCGTGTTAGATGCGTTCACTACTTGGGGTACACAATTGTTCTGGCCTTTAAAACTTCGGTTGGCTTTTCAAAGTGTTTTTGTGATTGACCCTTTATACACAGTTCCTTTTATCATATTTGTGATTTTGGCTATGTTTCAAAAACGCACTTCAGTAAAGCGAAGAAGATATAATAATATAGGTCTAATCATTAGTTCAACGTATTTACTGTTGACCTTAATCTTAAAGGGAGTCGCCTTTCAACAATTTGAGAATGCACTTGATAAAAAGGGGATAGCTTATAATGAAATAAATACGCGTCCTTCTCCTTTAAATACGGTACTTTGGATGGCCAATGTAGATACAGAAGATGCTTATTTAATGGCAGATTATTCTTTCTTTGATTCCCAACCGATTGCATTTACTTCTTACCCTAAAAATCATGAACTGCTGGGTAAATGGGAAGATAATGATAAGATAGTACGACTTATTAAAATAACAGAAGGTTGGTATACCATTACAGAAAAAGAAGGTCAACTTTATTTTAATGATTTAAGATTCGGACTCATTAGTTTAGATGAAAACGAAACTCAGTTTGCTTTTAGTTATAAATTGGTACCTAATGGTGAAAACCTCGTTGTAGAAGAAAGACCAAAATATAAAAGGGACGCCAAACGTTTAATGGCTGCACTGTGGCAACGTATTTGGGGAAATTAGGAATTAAAAAGGATACCCAATAGCAAAGTTTAAGGTCATGTTGTTATCTGCCTTACCAAAGAAAGGCACATTCCATCTTTCGTTTTCAGCTTCGTAGGGAATTCTTAATGGCGATGCCAGATCTAACCTGATTACAAAACTTTGAATATCTAATCGCACACCAAAACCTACACCCGCTGCTACTTCACTTAGCCAATCTTTCTCAAATTTACCATCTGTAAAAAGTGCTTCAGACGAAGTACTAATAGATTCGTCTTCTAACAGTTCAGAGTAATCTCCCGTTAGCCAAACATTACCCGCATCAACAAAAAAGGCACCTTTTAAATAAGAGAATAACGGAAAACGATACTCCATATTAGCTTCTAATTTTAAGTTACCGGATTGGTCATAATAGTCTGTGGTGTCATCATCTGTATCCGGGTAAAAATTACCAGGTCCTATGGATCTAATATCAAAGGCGCGTACGCTGTACGGACCGCCAGAATAAAATTGCTTAACAAAAGGTAAGGTGGTACTATTGCCATAAGGTACACCCCAACCGGCGTATAGTCTAGATACCAAAGTGCGTTCATTTTTCCATCTTAAGTAAAGTCGTAAATCAGCATCTACTTTTGCATATTGCGCATATTCCGAGCCAAAAATAGTATTTGAACCACCACTGAATAAGCTTAAGGCATTTCCTGCCAAATCAAAATTGGTAGAAAAATATATGGGTTTTTCTTTACTTAAATTAGATACTTCATCATAGGTGAAACTATATAGCAGACCTGCTATAAAGCGCTGTTCAAAACTTTGACTTAAATATTCATTATCATCTAAAATTTCTTGAAATTCATCGGTTACATTAGATAGTCTAGAATAGTTGATACTGATGGGATCTAATGTATGATATACATATTGGTTTTCTTTCCAGGTGTACCCAAAGCTACTATTTACAGAACTTAGGGTAAACAAGTCACTACGCTGTAAAAAATCAACCCCAACAGATATTTTAGTTTTGGGTACCGCGTATTTAAATCTCTTTGGAGAGAATGGTATGGATCTAGGTATAATCAAATCGGCACTTAAACCACCTGCAATACTACTTAAATTAGAATCGCTGTTAGACAGCTGTAATTCATAAGAGAAATCTGCCGAGACACTGAACGTTTCACCACCGTTGAAAACATTTCTGTTGGTATGGCTCAATAAAATACCAGGACCAGTGTAACCGTTTGATCTAGAAACTGCTTGTATTTCTGCTCTAATGGACCGTTTTGTCAATGGAGCTAAATAGATGTCTGCTGCTAAAGAACCGCCATTACCGTCCGTTGCAGTGGTGTCAAGTTCCGTGTATTGTATATTTACGTACTTATAACTACCTAAAGCAGATAATCTACTGCTTGTTAGTTTAGAATTATTGGCATTGTAAAGATCCCCTTCATTAAACAATAGATAAGATTCTAATAATTTTGGTTTAAAATAAAACCTGTCCTGTATGAAATCTATACTATCAATTTGGGTAACATTCTCTTTCGTTAAAGGTATACTGTCCGCTTCAATACTATAATTTGGATATACTGAAATGGAATCTATTTTATAGGGTATAGAGGCACGCATTGGCACCTCTTTTTTGAGTCTAAGGAATAAATCAAACTTTCTATTCTTGTACTGATTAGTATCTGCTTCAAAAATTAACAGGTCTTCTTGACTGTTGTAAAAGCCTTTTTGCTTTAACCCATTATTTAGGCGTGCTCTCTCGGCTTTTAATAAATCTAAATCAAATCGATCACCTTTTTTCAACGCTGTTTCCGGTAGCATTTTTTTTATTTCCTTATACATTGGTAAGGTGTCAGATTCCAATTTATAATTTTCAAGAACGTAGGGTGCCGGTAATTTGGCGGAATAATGAACAGATGCAAATTTATCCTCAATTTCTGTTTCAGATTCAGATTGACTATAGAAAAATCCGTTATTATCAAGTCTGTTCAATATCAATTCTTCTACACGGTCAGGATTTACATCTGAAAAGTACACAGGTTCTTCACCGAAAGATTTATTGAGAAATTTATATAAGAACCCTGGTTTTTCTCGCTGTGCTTTATAATGAAAAAATAAGGCAGGTTTCATACCTAAAAACTTAGTGTTTGGGCTGGGCTCAATGAGATTAAGTAATTCTGATTTTACTTCTTTTTCGTCTTTAAGTTCACTTTCAGAATTTAATTCAAGGGTAGCTCCAGTATACAATTTCTCGCCTTCTGGTATATATTTTTCTATACCACAAGAATAGGCGAATACTAAAGCTGTGCAAAGTAAAGTACGATATGTAAATTTTCTATTTTTCAATGTCCTCTTCTTTCTTATCTTTTTTTGAATCTTCTTTGTTAGAATCTTTTTTTCTTAACGGATTAAACAGTTGACTGAATTTGTTGAACTCTCGATTAAAAATAAAGGCAACTCCGGTAATGATCAATTGCCCGTCTATAATATTTTGATACTCTTGTTTTCTAAAACCTTTAAGCCTATAAGTACCTTCTTCGCTAAGTAAATACTCTAATGTTACATTGCCAATTAATGGTGTTTCGGTCTCACTAGATGAGGCACTACCTTCTACATCTACGGCACTACCGGCTGTAACTATCAACCGGTCATTGAATAGCTTTTTACTGGCGCTAATGTTTAGCTGTGTTCTACTTTCTGCAGTACCACTTTCATAGTCTTCAAAACTGTCCAAATCAAAACCAAGCTCAAAACCGGTATTGCCCAATAGTTTACTGGAGATGGAGGTTAGCTCATTTGATAGTACTTTATTTACATTGTTCTTAGCAATAGATATAGCGCCGCCGCTACTACCGTCACTACCTGAAGTTGGATAAAAACGGTTCAGAGCTAAAAGCGAGAATACCTGTTTGTTCAATTCAGATTCTTGTTCGTTCAGTTGTTGTACTCTACTATATACGGCACCACCATAATTACCTTGTTCACTCTCGGGCATGTCTAAAGCAAATGATATTTCGGGTTGTGTTAGCTGTCCGTCAATATTGAGGTAAACCAAAAAATCTGCTGCCTGTTGGTATGTGCCAGAAACACTGCTGTCCGTACCATAACTTATAGATGACATTAATGAAGAGGCAGAAGTTTCTATTTCATAAATAGCGGTAACATCCATTTTAGCATCATATGGGTCACCGCTCCAAATAATACTGCTTCCTTTCTGTAATTGAAATTCACGGCTCACTAGATTATATAAGCTGGTTCTGTAGAACCCAGAGGTTAATTCTAACCTGCCTGAAAGGCGAATATCTTGATTGGGGTCTATATTCAAATTCAATGTTGCACTACCAGATGCCTGTAGTTTGTCTTGTGTTTTTTCATCAAGAACAATAGTAAATTTAGCTTCGCCACCAATTTCTAATATGGTGTTGATATCCATACCAGCGAAAAAGGAATTGGTTGCTTCCTCATCCGATCTTGTTAAGATAGCATCAGGGTTTTCTCTATTTACAAAAATGACTACACCATCACGTTCCTGAATATCTAATTGATCTTGAGGTACTACGTAGGTAAGGTCGGTAACATCACGTACACGTAATTTTCCGTCTATAACCGGTAATTCCAAATCTCCTTTTACGGTAACATCTGCCTGAATACTGGCAGTACCATATACCAGTTCATCATCTCCTTTTTTAGAATCTAACACCCTAAATTGATCGGTTTTTACCGAAAGATCAAAACCTGGGTTCGCAAAGCTTTCGGTAATGATATTGCCGTCTACAGTTAATGTACCCTGGTTGATGTCGCTTATAGCAAATGAATTGAAAGTGATGTCATCTTGATCAATATCTATAGATTGATTATCGATGGTAAAGGCAGATTTGTAGGCGTTTAAGCTTAACCCGAATTCATTAAAATTAATTCTACCAGAATATTTAGGCTCGGCAAGAGTACCTTTCACCAATAAGCTTCCATCTAAATACCCTTTGGCATCTGTTAATTGCTCATTAGAAAATCCTTGAAGGATACTTGCTTGCAGCTTTTGAATATCAAGTTCCATATTTAAAAATGCGGTATTCTCTTTGGCGGTATAGTCTCCTGTTAAGGTAAGATTGGCACCACCATCTTTCATTGCCAAATCAAAATCATATTCTGATAAGGATTTAGAAGATGCGTCTAAGGTTAAAGTACCTAACGAATTTTGTAGTACTTGAAAATCTTTGATATTTATATCCGAAACCAAGCCAGAGGCTGTATATGGATTAAGAATGACAAAGTCGCCTTCTACTTTGCCACTAGCCAATGCTTCATCTGGATTGAAAAAACTAAGAAAAGTCTGCAACTGAAAGTGTTCAAATAGAACGGCAATATGTTCTGTCTCTATTTTCGGAAACTTGTTTGATATTTCACATTTTTGAGCATTTCTGGTCAAGACAACATTTTCAAAGTCTGAATATGCATCAGCTATGACTATGTTGTTTTCCTCAGGTATTTCCCATTGCCTTTTATTTAATATTAAGTTTTCAGGGTCAATATGAAGTTTTATAGTATCCTTTTCAAATGTCAGTCCCGATCCTATGTGCATTACCTGTACAGTGTCGTTCTTAGAAGTAAAGTCTAGTTGTAATTCTTTATTTTTCAGGCTTCCTTCTAGATATGTCTGCTTTAAATGTATGGGTTCATAGATTAAATCTGCCAGACCTGCCGAGAATTTCAGGTCTTCAGCATCTGCTTTTATATAAGCATTTAAACTATCTACGGAGCTGCCCACATATGATATATGTGGTGCTTTTATATCTGCGGATATTTTTCTTTGTTTTGAATTAAAACTAGCATCAATATTCAAGGAATCTAAATCTTCTACTCCATTAAAAAATACTTTAGAAAGTACAGGGGTAGGGATTATGGTAAGTGCCAACTTTGCGTCAATATCATCTTCAGGGTTGAAGGTGCTGCCATCTGTTGAGAAATAATGCTCTAGTTGTTTTTTTAAGGCAACGTTAATACGATTTGGAGATGCATTGGATGTCAGTAGCCCGTTCAAGAAATTGCTTTGTATAGAGACGTCAGTAATAGAATCTTCAATATGCGCTTTTAAGGCAATGGTAGAAATTTGATATTGTTCGTTATCTGCAATAGCAATGCCCTCATCAATAGTCGTATTAATGGTAAAATTAGATGGTGAGCCTTTATAATCTCCATTAATATTTGCCGCAAGTTTTATATTTTGTTTTGTTATAGCAAGCTGTTGTAAATCTGCACCAATAATACTTGAAGTAAACGTAATGTCATTTTCTTGTGATGAAAGAGCCATAGTGGCATTTGCTTTCATATTTAAATTTGGATCGTTGATGTTTGCTGTTATATTACCATTTCCATCTTTCAAAATACCGTTAATGACAACCTCTTTATAATCATACCCGCCATAATTAAATTGAGAAATATTGCCATTAATTGTAGCATCGATATTACCAACTTCAGTACCTGACCCATTACCTTTTACGTTTAATGATATTTCACCTAATTGGTCGTTTTGTAATAGCTGCCCCAATTGTAAACTATCTACTGAAATAGTGCCATCAAATTTCATGGTATTGCGAAAATTTACTAAGGCATTTATGTTAGCGTTTCCTTCAGGAATTTTAATGTTTATATTAGGATTTACCCATGTGGTGCCGCCAGATAAACTACCTTCTGCTAAAATAGTTTCAGGTGTTGAAATGCCTAATTCTTTGGATAATATTATTTTTCTGATTGATTTTTTAGTGCTATTAAAGCTAATATTGTTCAAATTATAACGAAGAGAATCTGTTTCGGTTAGATTACTGATACTTCCTTTTGCTACAAGTTTGGTGTCTTTACCCCATTGTAGCTCTGTACTGAAATCATCGACTTTTTTTAAAGTTCCCACAGCTTTTAAATTACCACTAATGGGGTATGCAGATAAGGAATCTAAATATTGATTTTGAGCTAATTTTGGTTGTAGTTTAAGTATCTCATCAAGCGCTAAATGAAGGTTGGAAATATTGGCGAACAAGACACTTTTCTCAGGGTTTTTCAATGCTCCTTTCAGCGAGCTATACTGTACATTAAAATCTGCATTGGCAGAACCTTTATTTATTTGAAAAACCACATCAGAAAGTGATGCTTCAGTATTGGTCAGACCTGCATTAAATGCCAATTGATCAACCTCAATACCGCTAGGTT
>NZ_JBDVOT010000120.1:0-11148 GCF_039968975.1 Maribacter sp.
TGGTTGCTAACTCATAGAAAATACGCCCAAATATCATTGGTGTGTAGCGGTAAAGAAGACAAGTCTGATAAATTGTATAGTCTTAATGAGCTTTCTGACGAGCAGTTACTTGGCTTGTATAAAAACAAGAAGGTATTATCACAAGATGATACGGAATACGCAGATTATGTATGGCAGCTATATTGCAGTAATAATCCTATTCGCTTAGAAAACTTAACAGATTTTAATAACTATCAATTTGATTATCTAGGTGATGCTATTAAAACACATTTAAAACGTTTTCCTAGTATCAACAACGGTTTAAATGAAATGGAGAATACCATTTTACAACTTGGTATTGACAGAAAACCTAAATCTAAAACGGAATACATGGATGTTTTGCTTAAAAACCAAGGTAACTTAGGTTTTTCAAACACGCAATATGACCGTGCGCTTACTAGGTTAAAACCGTTGATTACAAGTCTAAACCCAGTTCGCCTTTCTAAAAAAGGTAAAGAAATTTTAGATGGTCAAACAAGTTATTATTCTTGCATACAAGACAATGATGTTTATTTAGGCGGTGCTTTGAAGTACAATTTCCTTTACAACACCACTACGAACCGAATCTTAAAATTATAGCATGCAATTAAAGCCTGCTGAGCTTATCATCAACGAAGATGGTAGCATCTACCACCTGAATTTATTACCAGAAGATATAGCTACTACCGTTATTACCGTAGGTGACCCAGATAGGGTTCATCAGGTTTCTCGTCATTTCGATACTATTGAAGTAAAAAAGGGAAAACGAGAATTTCATACACATACCGGGCATTTAAACGGTAAACGTATTTCGGTAATTTCCACTGGAATTGGTACGGATAATATTGATATTGTACTAAACGAGTTAGACGCTCTTGTTAATATTGATTTTAAAACAAGAACACTAAAAGAAGAACACACCACTTTAAATATTATTAGAATTGGAACAACTGGTGCCATTCAACCAGATATTCCTATTGATTCTTTTTTGATCAGTAAATATTCAATTGGTTTTGATGGATTATTGCACTTCTATGAGCATGATAAAATTAACTATCCTGAAATAGAAGATGAATTTATAGCTCATACATCTTGGAATGCTTATAAAGCTAGACCATATGTACTCTCCTACTCAGCAAAACTTGGAAAACTGTTCAGCGATAATCGTATACGATTAGGTTTCACCGCAACAAATACGGGGTTTTACGGTCCACAACAACGTCAATTGAGAATTAAGCCTAGTCAAATGGAATTACTGGAGAAATTATCGACCTTCAAATTCAAAGAGCTTAAATTAACGAATCTAGAGATGGAAACTTCAGGCATTTATGCCCTAGCTCAGCTCTTAGGACACGAAGCGGTTTCTATGAACTGTATTTTAGCCAATAGATCAACAGGCGAGTTTTCCGTGACCCCAACAGCATCTGTTGATAGGTTAATAGAATTTTGCCTGAAACGATTGGCTTAACTTACTTTTACAATATCTTAATTATTGTATTTCTAAATTTTACGCAAATCTTATCATGAAAAAAGACAACCTAAAACATAGAGATATTAATTGGCTTTATTTTAATGAACGTGTTTTGCTTGAAGCTAAAAGTGCCGACACGCCGTTATTAGAACGATTAAAATTTTTAGCCATTTTTTCATCTAACCTAGATGAATACTTTAAAGTACGCGTTTCTCAACTACGTCAAATAAAGCATTTAGATAAAAAGTTTCGAAAGAAACTAATGTTTAAAGCCAATAGCACTTTACAACACATATTACAAACCATCCATGAACAACAAGTTGAGTTTGGCAATGTTATTAAGGCGACCCTTTCCAAATTAGAGGATCATGATATCTATGTTCGCAATACTTCCAACTTTACCAACGAACAAAAACAATTCTTAGAATCATTATTCGACGAGCGTATAAAAGAGTTTTGTGCCGTACACAAGGAAAACCTTGAATTAACGGATGGCGCCCTTTATTTGGCGGTAGCCCACCCAAACCAAGAATATAGTATTGTCGAGATACCCACTGAAAACCAAGACAGATTTATAAGTTTACCCGGCGACGGACATCAATTTTGTTTCCTTGATGATGCCATAAGGTTAAACATTCAAAAATTACTACCTGGCAAAGAAGTAATTGGTTGCTATTCTATAAAACTTTCTAGAGATGCCGAATTGTATTTAGAAGACGATTATTCTGATATTGAATTAGTAGAAAAAATTTACAATTCGTTGGATAAACGTTTATACGGACAAGCAACCCGTTTATTGTATGATGAATCTATGCCAAGTTGGTTGATAGAATCGCTTAAGACAGATTTTAAATTAGGCACGGTAGATTTATCGCCCGGTGGAGCATATCATAATCTATCAGATTTCTTCTCTTTTCCACTACCAGCAGGAACAGAACACTTACAATACCAAGCCAAACCGGCTTTACCCCATTCAGAATTATCATTTACGGAGAATGTTTTTGAAAGTATTTCAAAAAAAGACCAATTGGTACATTTTCCGTATCAGGATTTTAAAGTGGTTGAAGAGTTTTTGACCACAGCAGCTACAGACCCCAATGTTAGTGCTATAAAAATGACTATTTATCGTATTGCCAAATCTTCATCACTGGCAGACGCAATTTTAACCGCATTAGGCAATGGTAAAGAGATAACCTTATTTGTAGAAGCTCAGGCTAGATTTGATGAAGCCAATAATATAAAATGGGGACGTATTTTTGAGGAAAAAGGTGCCAAAGTTATTTTTAGCATACCCCAAGTAAAAGTGCATTCTAAAATAGCAATGGTATTTAGAAATGAAAATGGCAAATTAAAACGGTACGCTTACATTGGTACCGGAAATTTCAATGCTAAAACCTCTAAAATATACTGTGACCACGGACTTTTTACTGCTAACAAAAAAATAACCAAAGATTTAGGTCAGGTTTTTCAGGTTTTGGAAAGAAAAATTATTGTCCCAAAACTAAAACGTCTAATGGTATCACCATTTACCACAAGAATTACGTTTTTAAACCTTATTCAAAACGAAATCAACGCTGCGCGAGAGGGTAAAAAGGCTGCCATTACTGCAAAAATGAATAGTCTTGAAGATTCTGATATGATTAGGGCGTTATACAGAGCCGTTAATGCCGGTGTAGAAGTCAGACTCATCGTTAGAGGGTTTTGTTGCTATTTAACCGCCAATGAAGACCCTAGCGAGGGAATGAAGGATAATGTTTTCATCACTAGTATTGTAGATCGATATTTAGAACATGGTAGAATTTACCTTTTTGAAAATGGAGGAGACGAATTGATGTATATTGGTTCTGCAGATTGGATGACACGTAACCTAGACCGACGAATAGAAGTGTTGACACCTATTCTAGATGCCGATATTTTTGAAGAACTAAAACATATTTTAACCCTGCAGCTTAATGATAACCAAAAAGCTCGTGTTCTAGATTTAGAAAACTCCAATAAAAAAGTAGTGCAATTACCTAATGAAGAAAGTATTCGCTCTCAATATGCCATATATGATTACCTTAAAAATAAACTAGATGAAAACCGTTAGAATTATAGGTGTACCAGAACATTTTAACCTTCCATGGCACTTGGCTATCGAAGAAGGTGCATTTGAAGAAAGAGGAATTAATTTAGAATGGACAGAAGTACCGGAAGGTACCGGTAGAATGAGCGAAATGCTCAAAAATAATGATACCGACCTAGCCATTATCTTAACAGAAGGTATAGTTAAAAGTATTACCGAGGGTAATGCCGTAAAAATTATTCAAGAATACATTGCCTCTCCCCTTCTTTGGGGAATTCATACAGATGCAA
The DNA here is from genome assembly GCF_039968975.1 of Maribacter sp. GTDB lineage: Bacteria > Bacteroidota > Bacteroidia > Flavobacteriales > Flavobacteriaceae > Maribacter. Next base: position 3,845 of record NZ_JBDVOT010000120.1, read on the forward strand.
AAAGCTCTTTCACCTCTCTGAAAGATTTAAAGGGTACTACAGCGGCAATCAGCCGCTACGGTAGCGGTAGTCACCTAATGTCTTACGTTCAAGCCACAGAGATGGGCTGGGATACCAAAAATTTAAAATTCGAATTAGTAAACAATCTAGACGGAGCAGTAAGAGGATTATCTTCTGGAAGCGCCGATTATTTCATGTGGGAGCGTTTTACCACAAAACCATTAGTGGATAGTGGTGTTTTTAAACACTTAGGAAATTGCCCTACACCATGGCCGTGTTTCGTTTTGGTAGGTACAGATTCATTTCTAAAAGAAAATGAGGGTATATTGAACCACATACTTGAAATCATTAATATGTACACCGTTGAATTTAAACAGATTCCTAGAATAGATGCTACATTAGCCAATAGATATCATCAAAAATTAGAGGATATACAAGAGTGGTTGCAACTTACGGAATGGAGCCAAAAACAACTACCAGAAAGCACGTTGATTAAAGTTCAACAGACATTAATGGAATTAAATTTGATAGAAAAAGAGCTTCCTCTATCTCAAATATTAAAGTAATTATATCGCAGCTAAGCTAAAATGCTTCTGAATTAATGCTTTGAAAGTTTCATCAGAAAGTGGTTTTTGAGCAAAGTCGGCAATATACTTATCATCGGTAGCACGTTCTTTATCCTCTTTGTTATCACTTATGGTAACCAGAACAATAGTAATTTGATCTTTAAGTTTTTTAGGGACCAAGTTATCATAGGCATCCATAAACTGCCAACCATCCATAACAGGCATTCTTAAGTCTAGCATAACCATACACGGCAATTCTAATTGCTCTTGACCTTTACCAAGTATAAAATCTATGGCTTCTTGACCGTTTAAAGCAGAATTGATATTTACATCCATATCCAACTTATTGATAAAGATGGAATGTAAGAAGTTACTTGCATCATCATCATCTACTAACAAAATAGTATTTAACCTATCTAAATTATTCATTTGAGCTGTTATTTAAGTTTTGATTTACCATTGCGCCCCAAAGCACAATCTAAATTTAAAGCATTTATTAAATATTTAACTTACCACGTGATTGTTTTATTGTCTAAATCATCTAATATTTTATTACAAGATGAAAAATGATGGTTTCCGAACCAATATCCGCGATTGGCACTTAGCGGTGAAGGATGACCAGATGTCAATAATGAATGTTTCTTTGCATCAATAAGCTTTGCTTTTTTCTTAGCAAAGCCTCCCCATAACATAAAAACAATGTGATCGCTATGTTCTGAGAGTTTTGAAATCACAGCATCGGTAAAGACTTCCCAACCATGTTTTTGATGGCTTCCGGCCTCATGTGCTCTTACGGTAAGTGTAGCATTTAACAACAAAACACCTTGTTTAGCCCATCGTTCAAGATTTCCGCTTTCTGGATAAGAAATATTTAAATCGCTCTCAATCTCTTTAAAAATATTTACTAATGATGGTGGATGTTTTACCCCATCTTTTACCGAAAAACATAAGCCGTTAGCCTGATTGGGACCATGATAAGGATCTTGACCTATAATTACAACATTGGTTTCTTCAAACTTACAATGATTAAATGCCGAAAAAATGTCAACATACTGTGGATAGCACGTATTCACCTCATATTCAAGTTTTACAAATTGCATTAAATCTTTGAAATAAGGTTTTTCAAACTCTTCCGCTAACTCATTTTTCCAGCTTTTATCCAAAACAATATCCATAGTATTCCGTATTCCTGATTTAAAATCAAAGTTACTGTTAACCTAATCAAAAATCAACCGCTACCTATTATTACAGATATTCAAAACAAGGTCAGTATAATCCAATATTAAATTACATTGTCAATGCGTACCTTTGCAACTCATTTAAATAGAACGTGGCAAACATACATTCAAAAACATTACAAGATTTAGAATTCCCTTCTGTATTACAACAAATTTCAGCACGCTGTCATACGGAATTAGGCAAAGAAGCGGCACAGGAAATTGCCCCGTTCATCACTGACGAGGTTATTAAAGTTGAGCTTGGTAAAACAGCAGAATACTTATCATCACTTATTAGTGAAAACCGGATTCCTAATCACGGGTTCGATGCCATTAATGCCGACCTGAAACTTCTAAAAATTGAAAATACTACGTTAGAACTACAAGGGTTCAAAAGAATCGCAAGTATCTGTATCACAGTAGCACAACATCAAAAATTCTTTAAAAAATTTAAGGAATACTATCCCCTATTTTACGATTTCGCACTAAAGCTTGAGCAAAACACGGAAATCCCTGTTTTGATTAACAATGTAATTGACAGATTTGGGGAGGTAAAAGACAATGCTTCTGATGAGCTATTTACCATCAGAAGACAAATAAATGCAGTTCGTGGAAAGATTAGTCAAAGCTTTGGTTCCGCCTTGAACACCTATCAATCTTCAGATTATTTAGACGAAATAAGGGAATCTGTGGTAGAAAACAGACGAGTTTTAGCTGTCAAGGCAATGTATCGCAAGAAAGTGAAGGGAGCCGTAATGGGAACTTCCAAAACCGGTAGTATCGTTTACATTGAGCCTGAAGCTGCTTTAAAATATAGTCGTGAACTCAATAATCTAGAATTTGAAGAGAAGGAAGAAGTACAGCGCATACTAAAGCAATTAACAAACCAAATAAGACCATTTAGAGCGCTTTTAAGCGATTATCAAAATTTTCTGACGCAAGTGGACGTTATTGCCGCAAAAGCCAAGTACGCAGAAGATATTAACGCTTTATTACCAAAAATCAATACCAACAATAGATTGTTTTTACGAGATGCTTATCATCCCCTGTTGTTTTTAAATAACAAACGAAAGGGAGAAAAGACCTATCCTCAAACCATTGAGCTGCATGATGAAAATAGAATTATAGTTATTTCCGGTCCTAATGCCGGTGGTAAGAGTATTACATTAAAAACTATTGGCTTACTTCAAGTAATGCTTCAAAGCGGAATGTTGATTCCCGTTCATGAAAGAAGTGAAGTTTGTTTCTTTAAAAAGATTTTAACAGACATTGGAGATAACCAAAGTATTGAAAATCATCTTAGTACGTACAGTTACCGGTTAAAGAACATGAACCAGTTTTTAAAGCGTTGTGACAATAACACTTTATTCCTAATCGATGAATTTGGTACCGGTAGTGACCCAGAACTTGGCGGTGCACTTGCAGAAGCCTTTTTAGAAGTTTTCTACGAAAGGGGCTCATACGGTGTAATTACGACCCACTACGCCAATTTAAAAGCATTGGCAAACGAGTTACCACATGTAACAAATGCAAATATGCTTTTTGATGGTAAAACGTTAGAACCTACATTTCAATTAATTTTAGGGCAAGCCGGTAGTTCTTTTACATTTGAGGTCGCTCAAAAGAACGGTATACCCTATTCATTGATTAATAAAGCTAAGAAGAAAATAGAGCGAGGCAAAGTTAGATTTGATGCCACTATTGCCAAACTGCAAAAAGAGCGTAGTAAAATGGCACAAACCGGCTCTAGGTTAAAGGAGGAAGAAGCTAAGGCTAGAGAAGAGAATGAAAGGTTAGAAAAATTAAATGCCAAAATAAAATCAAAACTTGAAAACTACCAAGAACTCTACGATCATGATCAGCGTATGATACAATTGGGCAATAAAGTAAATGTTGCCGCAGATAAATATTTTCAAGATAATAAAAAACGACCTTTAGTTTCTGAGTTATTGAGAATCGTTGAAACAGAAAATAGCAAGCGAAAGAAGAAAACTGCGAACCAGGCCAAGGCTGAAAGAGCTAAAAAAGCAAAAGTAGCCCAAGAGGTCCAAAAAGAGGTCAAGGTAATTCGTGAGAAAAAGAAAGTTGAAAAGAAAAAAGCTATTTTCAAGGAAAAGAATAAGCCTAGACCTGTATTTAAAATCGGAGATCGCGTTCGTATGTTAGATGGTAAGGCAGTTGGCAGTATTGATTCACTTGAAAAAGGCAAAGCTATTGTCAACTACGGCATATTCACTACCAATGTTAGTGTAGACCAATTGGAGATGGTTCAAAAAAAGAAATAAGTCTCTATGACAATAAGTTACATTAAATCGTATACGATTGATTAGAGTGTAAAAACCAATAATATCCCATCATTTAAAGATTATTTACAACTATTTCTTGATACAGATTTTATAAAAATGTTATGAACGGTTGTTTAAATATTGTTTTAATTTTGTCCTGTGAATTCAAATAAAAAAATCATTCTTTTTGATGGTGTTTGCAATCTATGTAACAGCAGTGTTCAGTTTGCTATTAAGCGTGATGTAGGTGATATTTTTAGATACGCTGCCCTACAAAGCGAAATAGGTAAAAAATTATTAGCAGAGCGTAATATTGATACGAATGAAGTAGATTCCATAATTCTTATTAAACCTAATATAGCCTATTATACAAAATCTACGGCAGCGTTGGAAATTGGTAAGGACCTGAAAGGACTTCGTACAATTTCCTCTATTTTATTATGGTTTCCGGAGTCTTTTAGAAATATCGTATACGATTTCGTTGCCGCAAATAGGTACAAATGGTATGGCAAAAAAGAAGCTTGCATGATACCTACCGAAGAATTAAAGAGTAAATTCATTTAGAAATAACTTTAATACCCTCTTAAAGTATTTTTAATCCTAATTTAAAAACTTTTACCCCTAACACTTTCTAACTCAATCCATTTAATTTCAATCATTTATCTTATCGCGGTAGGTGATAAAAATTAAATTACATGAGTAAAGAACACAAGAAAAGTTACAAAAAGAAAAGATATGTGATACCGGCAGTTTTAATTATACTGCTTATTGTAATACGTTTATCCCTTCCCTATTTTGTAAAAGATTACGTTAATAAAGTTTTAGCAGACATACCTGGTTATAACGGTCACGTTGAAGATATTGATCTATCTATTATAAGAGGTGCATATACGATACACGGTATGTATCTGAACACCGTCAATGGTAATACCGAACTTCCTTTTTTAGATTTTAAGAAGACCGACATATCCGTAGAATGGAATGCCCTTTTAAATGGAAAAATAGTCAGCGAAATTGAGATGACAGAACCTACTATTTTATATGTATTTGAAGACCAACAAGACACAACCGGCGTAGCCGACACAGAGGATTGGTCTAAAGCACTTACAGATTTAGTACCTATAGACATTAATCAGCTTACTTTAAAAAATGGAAAATTTGCTTTTTTACAATTACAAGCAGATCCAAATATAGATTTACACTTATCTAATGTTGAATTATCAGCATCTAACCTTAGAAACGTAGTTGAAAAAACAAGAACCCTACCTTCTAACCTACATGCTACCGCCACATCTATAGGAAATGGAGATGTCATATTAGACGGAGATATGAACTTGGTTAAGGAGATTCCTGATATGGATTTGTCCTTTAGTCTAGAAAATGCTAATGCCAAAGCCTTAAATGACTTCACAAACTTTTATGCGGGTATCGACTTTGATGAAGGTTCTTTTGACCTATTTGGAGAATTAGCTATTGCCGATGGCTATATGAAAGGTTCTTTTAAACCTATTTTAAAAGACGCCAAACTAATAGGCAAAGATGACGGATTTCTTCAAACACTATGGGAAGGTTTCGTAGGCTTTTTTAAGTTTATTCTAAAAAACCACAAGAAAGATACCTTGGCCACAAAAATACCTGTAGAGGGAGACCTTAGCAACGTTAAAACGAAGATTTGGCCAACAGTCTCTAGGATATTTAGAAACGCTTGGATACAAGCCTACAAAGAAGTTGCAGATGATGATCTTAACTACGAAGATGCTACTAAAGGTGCTGACAAGTTAAACAATAAGAAATCTAAGTAATAAATACTTTATTTCTTATAGTTGTCATCCCAGTTCTTGACTTTTGGCTCATTTAGTTTACCAACGGATTTTGCTACCATCATAGATACAGATGCATCACCAGATACGTTTATAACCGTTCTGCACATGTCCAAAGGTCTATCTACGGCAAAGATCAAAGCTAAACCTGCTTCAGGAATTCCTGCTTGCGCAAGTACGATAACCAGCATGACCATACCTGCTCCTGGTACAGCGGCACTACCTATAGAAGCCAATGTTGCAGTGACAATAATTCCCAATTGAGCAGATAAACTTAACTCCATACCAAACGCTTGTGCTATAAATACCGCTGCAATAGCCTGATAAAGACTAGTTCCATCCATATTTATAGTCGCCCCAATAGGCAGTACAAAACTTGTTACTTCTTCGTCTACGCCCAAATGTTCTTCAACCCTTTCCATAGTCACCGGCAAAGTTGCAGCGCTTGAACTCGTAGAAAAAGCTAGGAGTTGGGCAGGTGACATACCTTTCATAAATGTATTAGGTGAGGTTTTAGTAAATACCCAAACCAAAAGAAGATACACACCTAACATTAGTCCAAGCCCTAATAATACACAAAACGCATACCATGCCAATGCTTTAAACAAATCTAAGCTAGGCGATTCTACAATCAAAGCTGCTAATAAGGCAAATACACCGTATGGCGCAGCCAGCATTATCAAATCTATCAGCTTTAATATAACCTCATTAAATCCATCAAAGAACTTTTTAACAGGTGTTGCCTGTTCTTCAGGTATCAATATTAATCCTATACCGAAGAAAATGGCAAAGAATATAACTTGTAACATGTTGCCATTATCAGAGGCTGCCGCAAAGATATTACTTGGAACCAAATCCTCTAAAGCCTGTAAAGGTCCGGCTTCTTTTTGTTTATCAGCTTTACTTTTAATAGCATCGGCGTCACCTTTATAGTTTTCAACCAATTCCAATCTAGTAGCCTCAGTAATAGACGCTCCTGGTTTTACAATATTAACAACACCTAATCCAATAGTAACTGCTATAACTGTTGTTGCGATGTAGATACCGATAGTACGACCGCCCATTTGAGAAAGTTTAGAGATATCCTTTAAGTCGGACACCCCTTTTATCAAAGAACCTAAAATAAGAGGAACGGCAATAAGCTTTAATGAGTTGATGAAAATATTACCAAAAGGTTTAATCCAATCTGAAATGAATTTTGGTCCCCAATCTAATTGAACCATGGCTAAAGCAAATAAAACCCCTGCTAACATTCCGATTAGAATTTGCCAATGCAACTCAAGCTTCCTCATATAATAATTAGTTTAGGGAAGTAAGATAGTATTTTGCAAGGAAAAGTACTAAAAACGCAACCTATAATTTTATAGTACGGTTTAATAAGGTATAATCTGCTAAAACCAATGCAGTCATAGCCTC
>NZ_JBDVOT010000121.1:0-6128 GCF_039968975.1 Maribacter sp.
AGACAACGTTTTGATGGTCTAGAAATTCAATCTAACCTTGATATCAATGCTAACGGTACTGAAATTGTTGCTACCGATAGACCTGAATTAAAATGGGAATCTTCTTTCAACTTGAACGCAGGTATTGATTTTGGATTTAGCAGCGATCGTTTCAGTGGTAGTTTTGATCTTTACAGAACTAAAACAACTGACATCCTATTACAAACTCCATCTGCAGCACCAGCAGTTGATCCTTTCCAATTCCAAAACGTAGATGCAAGTATTATCAACCAAGGTATTGAACTAGCATTAGCTTATGACTTCGTAAGATCAGATGAAGCTACATTCTCAGCCGATTTTAATATTTCTTATAATAACAACGAGGTTCAAGATTATGCAGGCAGTATTGATACGGGTGCGGTTAATGGACCTGGTTTAACAGGTGCATTCGCTCAACGTTTTGCCGCTGGTCAATCATTATACTCTTACTACCTTCCAATATTTGAAGGCTTTGACAGTAGTGGAAACCCTACATACCAAGATGTTGACGGAAACGGTGTTGGTGATCCTTTTGCAGATAAAACTTTTGTCGGCGAAGATGCCTTGCCAGATATTACTTCTGGTTTAAGCTTAAACTTAAGAGTTAAGGATTTTGATGCTTCTGTTTTCTTTCAAGGACAGTTTGGTTTCTCAGTATATAACAACACTGAAAATGCGTACTTCACTGCAGGTGCTTTATCTAACTCAAGAAATGTAACTCAAAGCGTATTAGGAAATGGCGAAAACCCAGGCGCTTCTGCTGATGCTTCTACACGCTTTTTAGAAAAAGGAGATTTTGTACGTTTCCAAAATGCTAGCATTGGTTACAATGTTCCATTATCTGGTGAAGGTGCACTGAATTCTTTACGTTTTTCTTTAACTGGTCAAAATCTTTTCTTGATTACAGGTTACAGTGGTTTAGATCCAGAGGTTACTGCCAATACTGGTGATTTAGATTCTGGGGTACCATCTAGAGGTATTGATTATGGTTCTTACCCAAGACCAAGAACTTTCACTTTTGGTATTAACGCATCATTTTAATTAAAAAAAATTGTATATCATGAAAAATAATTTCAAAATCTTAACGCTTTCTATTCTATTGTTGGCAGGGGTCTCTTCCTGTACCGACCTAGAAATAGAAGAAACGGATTCGATCATTTCTGATGGATTTCAAGGTTTAGCGGACCCAACGTCTACTGTAACTAATCTATATGGTACTTTAGCTGGTCAATATGCCACACAAGAAAATTACTTTGCTCTTCAAGAAGTAACAACAGACGAACATTTAATCCCTACCCGTGGAGGTGACTGGGGAGATAATGGTCTATGGAGAGTAATGCATACCCATGATTGGGACGGTCAGCATACTTTCATAGTTAATCTTTTTCAAGATTGGAACGGAAACCAATTACAAGCATCACAAGTTTTAGATCCACGAAGTAATCCTTCTGCAACCAATATTGGTGACGCAAGTTTCATAAGAGCTTATAGTATGTGGGTAATTCTTGACAACTATGGTCAAGTACCTTACAGAGATACTTCATTACCATCATCCTCAGTTCCTGAAGTATTGACAGGACAAGCTGCTGTAGACTTTATTCTTGCAGACTTAGAAACGGCAATTGCAAATGCACCTACAACGGCTGCAGGTAGCGGCGATGGCAACTTAAGAACCAGCAAAGCGGCAGCTAGATATCTAAAGGCTAAAGTATTATTGAACAAGCATATCTATATTGGCGGTTCTCCTGATTCAGCTGATATGAACGAAGTAATTTCTCTAGTAGATGCAATTTCTGCAGATGGTTATGCATTACAAGATGGTTATTTTGATTTATTCTTGCCCGATGCAGATAACGAGACTATTTGGGCTTTAGAAGCTAACACTATCAATAAAATTGTAATGGGTCTTCATTACAACAGTACAAGTATTCAAGGTGGTGGTTGGAATGGATTTAGTACACTTGCTGAATTCTACGATTTATTCGAAGGAGATTCTGAATCAAATGAATTAGATGCCGATCAAAACCCAGTAGATGGACAAGAAGAACGTAGAGGTGGTGTACCAACTATTGGAACTACTTTTGCCGGTCAACCATATGCTGCTGATAACGGCGGTTTTGTTGACGGCTCAAATGTTGGTTACGGTTTCTTGATCAACCAACAATATGCTCTTGACGGAACACCATTAAATGACAGACAAGGCGCTCCTCTAACTTTTAAAAGAGATTTTGAAGACGGAGATGGAAATACAAATTTCATCAACAATGATGAAACTACAGGTATTAGAGTTCAAAAATATGCCGCTAGAAATGGTGATGCATCTCTTAGCCACCAGATTGTATTTAGATATGCCGATGCACATTTAATGAAAGCTGAAGCTATGTTCAGAAATGGTGAAGACCCAACTACTATGATTAACGAATTAAGAACAATACGTAACACTCAAGAGTTATTCGGTACAGTTACCGAACAAGATATCCTAGATGAAAGAGGTAGAGAATTATACCAAGAAGCATGGAGACGTAACGATTTAATTCGTTTCGGTCAATTCGGTAGAGATTGGTTATTTAAGGCGGAAGGAACTATCAACAATGACGATTACAACGTATTCCCTATTCCACCAGCACAATTACTTGCAAATCCTAACTTGGTTCAAAATCCAGGTTACTAAGGATATATAATTTTAAGTTTAAATTAAAAAGGCCTCCAATTTTATTGGGGGCTTTTTAATTTACAGCGATTAACATTGACATAGCCACAAGCTTTAATACAACTTATACGTATCTAAACAACCTAATTCTAAATATCTAAAACGATTAGGTGTAATTCCTATATATTCATGACCTTACTTACTTCAAAGCTTAACTGCGCCTACATTAGCACTTACAACTAATTTGAATTGAATTCCTTTAAAATTGTTTTCTTTTACAAATTGTACAGAGTGTTAACATAGTTTTTTTACCAACTCTCCTTCCTTGCTCAACAGGGCGAACTATGTAGCTGTAATTTGCGATAGGATTACCCAAATCTACAGGACTTTACATCGACTTAATTAAAGTCAAAAAATAAGCCACACCAAATAATTGATGCGGCTAAAAGATTAAATCTGATTTTTCTTTACTTGGCGAAGTATATGTATATACCGATTACAATGCAACAAATTATCAAACCTGCCTGTTTAACATATTTGTATGGAGTAATAGATACCTGATCGGTATACTCTAAAACAAAAGGTTCTTTTCTTGGTTTAATAGCTCCAATTATTAACATAATTACAATATTAGTTACAAATAATATTGCCATTATATGTAAGAAATGCGGGTATGCTTCGGCTTCTATTAATTTCAATTGTGTAGAATCAGTAATTCCCTTAGCATTTGCATCGGCCAAAGCAGCATCTACAAATTTATTCTTCAACCAAAATTGACTTATAATGTACAACGCCGAACCAGAAAGTATTCCCACTTTCGCAGCAATTGCCGGTACTCTTTTAGTTAAATAACCCACTACGATTATAGTGAATATAGGAATACTATAAATACCATTAATCTCCTGTAGATAATTAAACAAACTACCTGCATTGGCAATAAGTGGCGCAATAAACATTGCCGCTAAAGCCAAACAAATTCCAAATATCTTACCATATTTCACCACTGTAGTCTCCGGTGCATCAGGATTAATATGTTGTTTATAAATATCAATACCGAACAACGTGACAGAACTATTCAAAACACTATTAAAAGAACTTAAAATAGCCCCGAACAATACAGCCGCAAAAAAACCGACCAATGGCTTTGGCAATACTGCACGTACCAACTCTGGGTACGCCAAATCACTAGAGTCTAATCCACCATCAAAATAGTGGTAAGCTATCATACCGGGCAACACCAAAATTAATGGTCCCAAAATCTTTAAGAAAGATGCCAACAAAAGTCCTTTTTGACCTTCAGCTAAGGTTTTTGCCCCTAAAGCTCTTTGAATAATCTGCTGGTTAGTCCCCCAATAAAATAACTGCACTAGCATCATTCCCGTAAATATGGTAGCAAAAGGAACTTCTTGTCCCGCATTACCGGTAGAATCAAATCGTTCTGGATTGGTATTCACTAAAATATCCAAGCCTCCAAATACACTACCATCGCCAATGGCCATCAAACCAAAAACCGGTATTAACAAACCACCAATCAATAACCCAACTGCATTAATCGAATCCGAAACGGCTACCGCTTTCAATCCTCCAAAAACAGCATATATAGATCCAATTAGCCCAATACCCCAAATACAAATTACCAAAGCCGTACTATCTGTAACTCCTAATATCGTAGGCACATCAAACATTCCGCTAATTGCAACGGAGCCAGAGTAAAGAATTACCGGTAGCAATACTACCACATATCCTGTTAAAAATAAACCTGAAGTAATGGTTTTTGTAGTAACATCAAATCGTGCTGCCAAAAATTGGGGAATAGTAGTCAGCCCTCCCTTCAAATACCTTGGCAGTAAAAATATAGCAGTGACAACTATAGCAATTGCGGCTAAAGTTTCCCATGCCATAACAGACAGACCATCTGTATAAGCACTACCATTTAAACCTACAATTTGCTCTGTGGACAAATTTGTTAATAATAACGACCCAGCAATAACCCCAGCCGTTAAACTACGACCACCAAGAAAATAACCGTCAGAGGTTTGCTCATTGGTTGTTCTTGTTGCGAAATATGCAATTACGGCCACTAAAATGGTAAAGCCTAAAAAAGATAAAATTCCTATCATTAGTTGAGTTGTTTGTTATTTAGTCAAGGTTAAATATATTGGATTATTTCCATTACTTCTAAAAAGTAGCCACTAAATCTCATTATTCATATTATTAGACCGCACCTACAACGATTTCATTAAATTTTAACGTTGACTTTTACCAAATAAGCCTAACAAATAGTAGGTATTTGGCTATATTGCAAATTAATTTTGAACTAACTATTACACAGGTTACTAACTCAACTTTAATAGCTAACAAATTAACTAGAAGTGCTATCTCAAACAAACTCAACAATGAACTCTAATTTGCTTAAATTAAGCTGCCTTGGTTTATTTTTATCCCTATTATATTCTTGCGGCTCTAAGGATGATGCAAATATGTTAAAAGAAAAAACAGAACCTACCTTATTTACTTTATTACAACCAGAAGATACCGGTATTTCATTTGTAAATAAAGTTGCCAACTCTAAAGAATTCAACATTTTTAAATACCGTAATTTCTACAATGGCGGTGGTGTTGCCATAGGTGACATAAATAACGACGGTTTAGCAGATGTTTTCTTGACCGGCAACATGGAACCTAACAAGCTATTTCTTAATAAAGGCGAAATGAAATTTGAAGATATTTCAGAAACTGCCGGTATAAAAGGAAATAAGCCATGGTCTACAGGCGTAGTAATGGCGGATATCAATAATGACGGTTTTTTAGATATTTACGTAAGTAACGCCGGCAACATGGAAGGCAACAACCATGATAATGATCTGTACATTAACGATGGTGACGGTACTTTTACTGAAAAGGCACATGAATACAACTTAGCTGAAACAGGTTTTTCTACCCATGCCTCTTTTTTTGACTATGACAAAGACGGCGATTTAGATGCTTACATATTAAACAACAGTAATATTCCCGTTAGTAGCCTTGGTTATGCAGAGCAGCGAGAAGTAAGAGCCCAAGATTGGGAGGGTGTCCCTAAAATTTTTAGAGGTGTAGGTGATATGCTTCTAAGAAACGACAATGGTAAATTCGTTGACGTAAGTGAAGAAGCAGGAATTTATGGCAGTCTTATTGGCTTTGGTCTTGGCGTTATGGTCGTAGATATCAATAATGATCTGTACCCGGATATCTATGTTTCTAACGATTTTTATGAAAGAGATTATTTATACATCAATAACCAAGACGGCACCTTTAGAGAAGAGGTTCAAAAATGGACAAACCACTTGAGTTTATCTGCCATGGGGGTTGATATGGCAGATATAAATAATGACGGACTTACAGATATTTTCATTACCGATATGCTCCCTGAACCAGATCAACGTGTAAAATCTGTAATGGAATTTGAAGGTTACAATATTTT
>NZ_JBDVOT010000122.1:0-24322 GCF_039968975.1 Maribacter sp.
TAGCTTTTCTGATAGATTGTATACCTTAAAAAGGTCTGTAACCAAATTCTATGGTTACAGACCTTTTTTTATACTATTATGTTGGTGTCTAATTTTTCGGTATTAGTTTATAGATACCCTTACCTTCAACGGCTACATAAATATAACCATCAGGTCCTTGTTTTACGGTACGTACTCTACCTAAACCAGGCATTAGTTTTTCACGCAAAATCACTTTTTTTCCATCCAGAACTAATCGTTCTAAATATTGAAAAGCTAAGGACCCAACTAATAGGCTTCCATTCCAATTTTTATATTTATCGGTTGTTACGAACTCCATGCCGCTAGGTGCAATAGACGGAACCCAATAATGTATGGGTTGTTCCATTCCTTTCATTTCAGTTTTATCTGTAATAGGTGTACCGCCATAATTGATTCCGTAGGTCACTAATGGCCATCCATAGTTAGCACCTTTTTTAATACTGTTTATTTCATCACCACCTCTTGGACCATGTTCGTTATCCCAAATTTCTCCAGTAACCGGGTGCTTTGTCAATCCTTGTGGATTTCGGTGTCCATAGCTGTAAATAGCAGACTTTGCTCCCTTGACATCAATAAATGGGTTATCTGTAGGAATGCGCCCATCATCATGTAAACGGTAAATTTTACCACCGTCTCTTTTTATGTCTTGCGGGTTAATATCTCTATCCCCACGTTCGCCAATTGAAAAGTATAGATATCCCTCATTATCAAAAGCAATTCTAGATCCAAAATGTTGCCCTTTGGTGGTATTGGGCGTAGCCTTGTAAAGTACTTGTGTTTCGGTCAAAGAATTGTTCTTCAATTTTGCTCTCATAATTGCTGTATGTCCGCCCTTTTCATTGCCGTCGGTTGATGCATAAGTTAGGTAAAGCCATCCATTCTTTGAATACTCTGGGTGAAGAGCGACATCCAATAGACCGCCTTGACCTCTATTATATACCTCAGGTACATTACTGATAATCGATTTTTCTCCATTAGCGAAGTGAATCAATTTTCCTTCTTTTTCGGTGATTAAAATACTTTTGTCAGGAAGGAAGGTGAAGCCCCATGGAATATGTACCTGATCGATGAACAGCTCAGCTGTAAAAACAGATTCTTTTGGTGTAGTTATCTTGTTGTCAATGTTTTGTGCGCAAGAAAAATTTAGCGATATAACGAATAAAAGATTGGATATAATACTATTTTTCATATACAAGCGTTAGAAATATATTAGAGAACACATGATTATTTAAAAGTTAAAATATAAGCAAAAAATTACACCCAAGAATTAATTAGATCCCAAATCGACTTTGTTCTTAAAAACGAATCTTAACCTATGCTTCCAAAACAACAGCGGTATGCGCTGTATGTACTTTTTCTGATTGTACTTTCAGTAATTGGTACTACGGCTTTAGCCAACTCCAAAGTAACTACTTTATACGAAGAGGTGGCTCATGTAATCGAAAAGGCTGTTTCGGTTTCTACCACAAATCAAACTACTTTAGAAAATAAAATTACATCTAAGTCTAGCTTAGCTGCTCCGGCAATGTTTACTACACTTATTGTAGGTGCAGATGATACGGAGACCTGTAATGACAACGGATTTACAATCGCGCGATTTAATTTATGTGGAGATTACGACGATCGTTTAATTAGTTTGTCCGGTGGTCCATATAGTTCAGTTTCATGGGAAGTATTAGGCGGCTCTTGTTCTTCAGATGTAAATACTGAATGTCCAAATACCACGTCCTCATGTTATTCTTCAGTTGGTTCTGGTCAAACATTTAACATAGACGCTAGTTCTGTACCTTCAACTTCAGGGGCAGAATATAAAGTTGTTGTAGATGGACAACCATATTATTTTAAAGTAAAGAAAAGTACCATAACTCAAACATATGTAAAACAAGATTATATCTGTGGTGTAGATGGTAGAATTCAGATTACAAATCTTTCTAGTGCATATGAATTTAGTATTGATGGTGGTGCTACTTGGCAAGGAGCTATATTTTCAAACTTAACTCCTGGTACATATAATATACTTGCAAGATTAAAAAATACGGCAAATACTTGTGAGTATCCTTATGAGCCTATAGTAATAGAAGAGAAGGAGATAGAGATTGCTACTACTTTTACAGATGCTTTATGTAGTGGAGATACAGGTACTATTACGGTAACCGCTTCTAATGTTCCTGGACCTTATAAATATACTTTATTAAATTCTAGTGGTATTGCGCAAGAATTTACGGCTTTCATAACAACAAACCCTTACACTTTTTCAGCTGTAGGTTTTGGTACATATACCGTACAGGTAGAAACACAGCAATGTACTGGCGATCCTTTAAATGGTATAGACCCTCCAAGGCAAAGTCTAGATACTAGTGGAAATCCATTAACTATTGGTGCAGGAGCTTCGGCTTTAGATGCTTCTACTGAGGTAAACAATAGTTTTGGTTGTTCTGATATTTCTAGTGTAGATATTACTTTAAATACAGAGGGCGGTTCTGCTCCATATACCTTTACTGTAAATGGTGGACCGGTTCAACCTTCTTTTGGAGATGCCGCTGCAGATTCTGGCACAACAACATATACGGTCAGCACTGCAGGAACTTATGATTTTGTAATTACCGATAGTAACGGTTGTATTATAAACGCTTCTTCAGATGTTGAAGATTTATTACCTCCAGATATTGATGTAGCAGGTATTGATGGTACGTGTAGCAATGGCGGTGCAAAATTAGAATTTACTATAAACAATGGTAGAGGTTACAATATTTCTTATAGAGAAAGTGCATCTGATCCTTGGGTAAGTACACCACAAATATCAGTTGCGGCGGGAACATACAATGATATTGAAGTAAGATACCAACAAGGCGGATTTGAATGTACTTTAGATTTACCTTCTGTAACCGTTGATACTGTTGGGTCATTAACGGGGACTGCAATCAAAGTTGCTGATGTAACTTGTTCAGGGACTGGTAATGTGGGCGGACAAATTGATTTTGTTGGTCCGTTTTCTGGAGGTTCAGGTATTGGTTATGAGTTTAGTATAGACGGTGTTAACTTTTCAACTATCACTTCTTACACAGATTTAGCTGCAGGAACATATACACCTATCATTCGTGATGCAGGTGGATGTAGATTAGAATTGACCGCAATTGAAATTTTAGATGTTGATCCACCTACAGACTTAGATTTTGCACAAAGTAACACTAGTTGTGCTGCTGGTACTACAGATGTTCAATTGACTCCAACAAGTAATGCTGCTATCAATAGGTACGAAATTATTAGTCCGTCTTATGTAGACAACGGTACTAATGATACGTTTACTGGGTTAATGACTTCTCAGGCATATATTTTTCAGATTACAGATGTTAATGGATGTTCATATACCGAAGGTTTTAGACCTGTTGAAATAAGTTCTATTCGAGTTCAAGTTAAATCGGGTGGAGACTTAAGGGTCTGTAACGGAGCTAACGATGGTAGTGGAACTTTTATAGTTGACGGTTTTGCAAATAACTATACTTATGATATTAATGGCGGTGTCACTAGTGCTCCACAAAGTGATCGTGAAGTAGATTTACCATTATCAGGGGCAGGAACTTATACAATTACGGTAACCGATGCTGATACAGGTTGTACAGATACTATTTCTTTTGATATAAATGAAGCTCCGGTTTTAGATTTATCTACTAGTACGGTAACTGCTATGAGCTGTGCCAATGGAAATTTAGGAGCAGTAAGAGCAGAAGCAATTGGCGGATGGGGTACATATAGATACACTTTAACTCAGCCTGTAGGACCACAAATAGGACCAAAATCAGGAAGTACTTTTAGTAACCTTTCTGCAGCGGGAACATACACATTAACTGTTGAAGATGCAGAAGGTTGTACAGATACCTTTACATTTGATTTAAACCCTATCGATGCACCAAGTATAGCATTAGATGGTCCATCGTCAGATTTTTGTTTTGTAGCTGGTACAGGTGCAACTGTTGCAGTTACTTCTACTGCAGGTACGGCTGCAATTGGAACACATCAATATAGAATTAACGGTGGTGCACTTCAGCCAAGTGCAACTTTCGCAGGACTTTCTCCTGGTAATTATACCATTGAGGTTGTAGATGGTAATGACTGTTCAGATAGTCTTCCTATAACTATCGCTCCTCAATTAAGAGTAAATACAAGTATTGTAGCTGAAATACCTTGTGGTGGAGCTGATGGTACCATTAGAGTAAGTGTTAACGGTGGTTATACTTCTGGTGCTGGAGCAAAACAGTATGAGGTTAGTTCTGATGGCGGTGCTACTTTTGGTTCGGCAATTCCACTTACTACCAATACTTTTGATTATGATACAAATTTACCTGGAGATTATGTTTTCAGAATTACAGATAATAATACGACAAGTAGTGGTTGTGTAGCTGAGTCTGTTTCAATAACATTAAATCCGCCTCAAAATATTGCAGCGGCTGCTTACACGACAAGACCGGTTAGTTGTAGTTCTACAAATAACGGTGCGGTAACAATAATACCAGATGCTACTAGTGGCGTACCGCCATATGAAGTGAATTTCAATGGAATGGGTTGGGCGTCAGAAACGGTATACTCTAACTTAACGGTGGGTACTTATTCATACCTGGTTAGAGATGCTAGAGGTTGTGAAACTCCGGCTGATACATTTGATATTGTATTAGATAATACGCCTCCACCTGCTACTACGGTTTCTGAAATACAGGCAGTTTGTGGAGGTAGTGGACCGGTTAGTGGAGGAATTAATATAGACGCTGTAACGGACGGTACGGCTAATTATACATTTATAATTGAGGACAATACAGGAGTAGAGATTACAAGAATGGAAGATGTTGATCCTGCTACCTTGCCTGTGCAAATTTTAGATCCATTGTTAGTAACGGGAGATTACACGGTTATTACAATCGATGATAATGGTTGTACGGATATAGATACTGTTTCTATTACTTCAAACGAAGTGGTAATTACACCAATACTGCAACCAGCACCAGCAGATTGTGATGATACGTCATTTACTTATGCTGTTACCGTAAGTGGTGGCTCAGGCTCATATGAAATTAGATTAATAGATCAGCCAAGTTTCAATCCTTTAAATAATACACCAGCAGTTAATGATCATACCTTTAGTAATACTGATGATGGTATTCAGTATGGTGTAGCGTATACCGTAGTTGTTTTAGATACGGGTACTGGTTGTACGTACGAACAAGAAATTCCACCAGTTGAAGGACCTTCATTATTAGATGTTACAGCAGTGTCAACCCCAGGAGCTTGTGACCTTAACAGAAATGGAGAAATAGATTATGAAATTACAGGTTATAATGTAGGTGATGATTTAAGAATTGAGTTAATAAACAATGAAGATGGTTCTATTATAGTTCTAGAAAATTCAATTTCTCCGCTAATTACTACGTATGGTAATATATATCCAGAACTTCCAGGTGAATATCAAATTTTGGTAACCAATTTAACTTCTACCTGTACCGATGCAGTTTCGGTTACAATTGATCAAAACTTGCCAGATATTGATATCTTACAAGAAGTTCCTGCAAATTGTAATGCTTTTGGTCAAGTTACAGTACAAGGTCGTGGTGGGTCAGGTGGTCCATACGAATTTGCCTTTATGGATACGGGTGTACCTCCTACAGGTTGGACAACCGATACTACATTTTCGGCAGCCGATGGTACTTATGATGTTTACGTAAGAGGTGCAAGTGGTTGTACTTCTTTTGATATCGCAACGATTATATCTTTAGATCCAGATTTACCTACTCCAGATTTTACAGTAGATAACCAATGTGATCCAACCTCAACTACCTTTGCTATAACGGTTACAATACCTGGTTCAGTAAATACGCCAAGGTTTACTTTAGGTGGTGATGAGCAATTACCAACATATGTTCCTGCTTCAGGTTCTGACCCTGCCATTTGGACTTACACTTATACTGTAAGCAGTCCAGGTGATTATGTTGTTGATGTTGTGGATGCCAATGGTTGTACAAGTCAGGATACGGCTACAGTATATGATTTCTTGTCTGCTTCGGGTGAGTTCACAACAGATAGTACTTGTAATGATGCCGATGGTGAAATTACAATAACTACAAATGGTGGTAGTGGAGATTTTAAGTATGAATTAACGGGAACAGATTATAACTCTAATGCGGTAGGAACTATTTCGCAAACTAACGACCCTATTTTTACGGGACTTACACCAGGTACATATGAGGTTAGAATTATTGATAATATTATGTTTGATGGTTCTGATTATTGTGAAACCACGGTCACAAACATCATTCTAAATCAAGCAGCTCAACCAGTTATCATTTCACAAGAAGCAATTGATATTAGTTGTAGAGATGAAAATGATGGTACAATAGAAGTTGTTGTTGATCCTGCTAATGCAGCTGTACCATTTACATCACAAGATACTCCTATAACTTATATCTTAAATGATGTGACTTCAGGAACAATAGAGGTGACAAGAAATAATACGGGTGCTTTTTCAGATTTACCAGCCGGTGACTATCAAGTACAGGTGGTAACTGCACGTAATTGTGAGGTTCTATCTGATGTGCATACTATTGACAATCCAGATGCATTTAGTATTACGGCTAGTGCTGCAGATTTTGCTTGTGAGCCAGGTGCAAACAGATATAGTTCAACTATAATTACAGTAAACGTTGTAGATGCTGGTACTGTAGGATCAGGTTATCAATATAGTATCACTGGTTTTGAAAATTATCAAACTGGAAATACTTTTGAAATCATTGACGATGGTAGCGCACAGAATATTACTGTTTATGCAATTGATGGAAATGGTTGTCAGACTACATTTGACGTTCCTACTATCAATCCACCTACAGATGTTGTTCCAACAATTATTGAAGTAGATATTTTAAATTGTAGAGATGATGAGCGTGTACGTATAGAAGTGACAGGTACAACCGATTTTACCGTAAATACGGTTTCGGTTACAGCGGTTGCTCCTGTAAGTAATACTTCAGGTAATAACTATGTAGATGTGTACTTGCCAGCTGTAGGTGATTACCTATTCGAGATTGTAGATAATACGGTGGGCTGTACTTACCCAATGCCTGTACATACTGTAAATACTCCAATTGCTCCTACAGTATTAATTAGTGAAGCGAAACCGGTTAGTTGTGCGGTGCCAGGTAATGACGGTGCTCTTTTTATTACAGTAAGCGATTACGTGGGTGTATTTGATTACATCGTTTATGAAGCTACTGATGACGCTAGAACAACACCTTTGGCTTCCGGAACTTTTGATACCAATAATTTCCCTGATTTAAATGGAGATGAAGCAAGAATAGATAATTTAATAGGAGGAAATTTAATTGTTGATGTTGTTTCTAATGATATGCCATTTTGTTCGGGAACAAGTAATGTTACCAATATAAGAACACCTAATGGTGAACTTCAAGTTACTGCAGAATCTATAGGTAACGTGAGCTGTACTAATGATACTGGTGAAATAATAGCCACAGGTACAGGTGGTTGGGATACTACTCCGTATGAGTACAGATTATTGATGAGTACTGATGGCGGTTCTAGTTATACTACTGAAATTGCTGCTTTTTCAAATGATAATGAATTCACAGGATTGTCTTTCGGGTTCTATGAAGTGGAAGTTAGAGATGTTGAGGGTTGTACGAATACAGTGGAAATTGAATTGGAAGAAGTTCCTCAAATTGTTGCTGGTATTAGAGAGCCTCAGAGTTTAGATTGCCCTAATGGTAACAATGCAGTTTTAGAAGCTTATGATATTACTTCTGGTGATGCTATTACGGCTACACCAGGTGCTAGTGGTGGTTTTGCCGGTGCAGGTTATAATTACACATTATTATATTTAAGTGGCAATGATAACACAGCTATAGTATCTGAAAGTGGATTGCAAAATACACCAACTTTTATCGGTGATAGCGGAGGTTATATTAGCGCTGGTTGGTATGCAATAGAAGTATCTTCTAGTTTCGGATGTTCTTTCGTGACAGATGCTTACTATGTAGATCCACCACCACCAATTCAACCATTATTGGTGCAGACGAGAGTGCCTGGTTGTGGTGGAGATGGTGAAATGAGAATGACTATTGAGAATCCTGATCCATTATTTACATACGAATATCAAAGAGTTGAAAACGGAGTAGTAATAGGTACTTACTTGCCGATGACAGGAAACTCTGTGACCATTTCAGGTGTTCAAGGTATTACATATCAATTTGATGTTAGAAAGGTAAACGGAGCAGGAGCTTGCCCTGCTATACGTTCTAATGGTATTACCATGACTAATGCTACTGGTATAACTTTGCTTCCAAATTTACCGGATGATATTTCTTGTGCCTCTGAATTAGACGGTAGAATAGAATCATTTGTAAACGGTGGTGTAGGTGCAGATTTATTTTATCTATATGAAGGCAATCCCATAGATGCATTTAATCCTGTGGCTACAGCAACAGTAATTAGAGGTCCTCAAGATAACGGAACATTTGAAGGTCTTCCTGAAGGTACTGAATATTATATAGCGGTAACTAGTGGGGCTACTTGTATGGATATTGCTGGTCCGTTTGAAATAATAAGACCTGATCCTATTATTTTTGATGCCGTACCTACAAATGTAACTTGTAACGGAGAAGAAGATGGATCAATAACAGTATCTGTTAGTGCGGGTGGAGAAGGACTGATTCAATTTGCAATTGCACCTAATTTCAATGAATTTTTTAGTGATTCTGATAACCCGGGTATCTATACTTTTGATGAACTAGCCGCAGGTACGTATGAGATATTGATCAAAGATGATAATGGTTGTTTTGAAAAAGATTTTATAACAATAGAGGAGCCGGATCAGATAGAAGTAATCAATATTGACACTACAGATGAATTGTGTATTGGTGCTAATAATGGAACAGTAGTTTTTGATATTGTTGGCGGTACGCCTTTTGATGATGTATTAGTTAATTCTACTCCGTTTTATGAATACAAAATAGAAATGGTTGATCCTGTAGATCAAACTGGTACATCTGTATTTGCACCATATAACGGAGAGATAATTGAAGATTTACAAGGTGGTGCTTCATATATAATTTATATACAAGATTCTAATTTTTGTACAGCATCAGAGTTGTTTACCATTGACATAGGGGTAGATTTGACTGCAGAACCACAAATTCAGTATGGTTGTGAAGGTATTTTCCCTACAAGTACATCAACTATTCAGATGGCTAACAATAATTTGTTGTCAGAACTAATGTTTGCATTAGACCCAATAGATCCAACGGACGCTATCACAGCAAATGCTACTGATCAGTATGTGTGGGGAGATCTACCTGCTGGTGATCATATCGTATATATATATCATGAAAATGGATGTACCAACATAGTTGAGTTCAATATTGATGGTTATGAGCCTTTAAGTTTGGTTGTTGATAAAACAGGACCTAATGAAGTTCATGCAACAGCAGCTGGTGGTTATGGCGAATATGAATTCTTTTTCAATGGACAATCGTACGGTGAGGAAACAACGTTTACAACCAACGAAAGCGGAATTGTAAATGTGCGTGTAAGAGATGCTAGAGGTTGTGAGTTAGAACTTAGTGTGCCTTTTGAATTTACAGGAATGTTGGAATTTCCTAATTTCTTTACGCCGGATGGTGATAACCTAAATGATATATGGTCTCCAAATAACAGAGAATTATTTGACGGAGTAGTGGTTAAAATTTATGACCGATATGGTAGAGTAGTAGCTGTCCTTGATGAGGTTAGCGGTTGGGACGGTACCTATGAAGGTAAAGAAGTACCAACAGGTGACTATTGGTATGTTGTAAATGCAAATAGTGATGCTATTAAATACGTTGGTCATTTTACATTGTACCGATAAATTTAAGAGATAATATAGATTTAAAAAAGAGGATGCATTTTGTATCCTCTTTTTTTTGTTTTAGAAAATACCTTTTAAGTTTTTGAATTCTTATTCGTCTAACTATTTGAATAAAAATCAACCTAAAATTTGTTTAACTTTAATCGGACTTGTTTTTAGGGTACATTTGATAGGAATTTTTGCATTTATAGATGAGGTTAGTTTTATATATTATTTTGTTGGTGATTTTTCAAAGTTGCGCGTCTCAAGCAAAACCTATTCTGATAGATTCAGAAATGGAAACGAACGTAAAGGAAAATCTTGCCTATTATTTATATTATCCAGAGGACTATGAAGAAGAGCCTGAGAAAGACTTTCCAATTCTCTTGTTTTTACATGGTGGAGGTGAATCGGGCGATAGTCTGGTTACAGTGAAAAGAAATGGTCCACCAAAATTAATTGTTCAAGGGAAGAAGTTTCCTTTTTTGATATTAGCTCCTCAAAATCCGAATGCAAAAAAGTGGTGGAACACAAGGGCTGTTAAGCAATTGTTAGATTCTATTGTAGATAATAACAGAATAGATAAGCAAAGAATCTATTTAACAGGATTAAGTAGAGGAGGAGGAGCCGCTTGGGAATTGGCAGTTCAATATCCTGATACATTTGCAGCAATGGCTGTGGTTTGTGGTATGGCACCATTGCCCTATGCTTCATGGATCAATAGAAAAATGCCAATATGGGTGTTTCATGGAGAGAAAGATAAATCTATTCCCTTTTCCGAATCAGAAAATATGGTCGCCAAATTAAAGGAAATGGGCTACGAGGTCATATTTACGAGATATCCGAACGTTGGTCATAACGCATGGATTAAGGCTTATGAAACCGAAGCGCTATACGATTGGTTCATAGATCAAGAATTGAAATAGAATATTTATTGTATGATCGCAGGTAAGAAGATAAAATATATTGGATTAATAATTCTTATTTTCTTGCTGAGTTATTGTTTTTGGAATTTTAAAAATGCTATAGAAATTTCTGATTATTTAGAGCCTGAAGTAGTGGCAACGCATTACACTGGAAAAAACTTTGTGGCATCAGAGACCTGTTTAGAATGTCATCAAGATATCTACAAAGCCCACTTAAGAACAGCTCATTTTAATACTTCTTCATTTGCTGATTCTGCACATATTCTGGGGAACTTTGAAAAAGGGGAAAACGAATTGAATCTTACTGGTGTACGTTTTAAGATGATTGAAGAACGTAATGATTTTTTTCAATTATCAAAAGCTAAATTTGGAGATACGGATGTATTAAAATCTAAAATTGATATTGTAATAGGGTCGGGTGTTAAGGGGCAAAGTTATCTTCATTGGGAAGATGATAGGCTAAGTCAGTTGCAAGTGTCATATTTTAAGCCAACAGGGAATTGGGTAAATAGCCCAAACTTTCCAAATCAATATTATACAAGAAAGGTAGATGATAATTGTTTAAAATGTCATGTAACTTTTGCGAAGAACACTAATGTTTCTGGGAACGGTAATATGTATGATAGAGAACAGATGTTGTTGGGTGTAGATTGTCAACGTTGTCATGGCCCATCAGAAGAACATGTAAAATATCATAGAGCAAACCCTGATGATAAACAAAGTTCTTTTATAAGTAGCTATACCAATTACACTCGCCAACAACGTTTAGATGCTTGTGCCGTGTGCCATTCAGGCCTTCAAGCTCAGCAAATTAAAGGTAATCCGTTTTTATTCTTAGCAGGGGATACTTTGTCACAATTTTCAAAAAACTACAAGAATTATGATACTAATTTAAAGTTGGATGTTCATGGAAATCAAATGGGTCTCTTAGGTTCGAGTTCATGCTTTATAAACTCAACTGAAATGGATTGTGTTACATGTCATGATCCTCATGTTAATCAAAGGTCAAATGCCAATGTGTTTAATTCTAAATGTTTAACCTGCCATGACACTGAAAAAATTAATAGTTTGACTGTTAATACGATACACAATTCGGCTCAAAATTGTATTTCTTGTCATATGCCTTTGGTTCCTTCTGAAGTAATGAAACTAAAGATCGAGAGTGAAGTTGATGAAATACCAGTCTATATAAGAACTCATCTAATAGGAATATATAAGTAAATAAATAAAGGTCTAAAATAATAAAGAGTGGTTAAAATATTTTAACCACTCTTTGTGCAACTAACAATTAACAATACTATTTTTCTTTAATAAGCAGGGTCTTGTGTCAACGTTGGTTGACCATCAACTGCTGATCTATCTATAGCTTGACTTGGAATAGGGAAATACTCATTTTTACCAGTCGTAAAAGTTTTACCTACTAAATACGTCCTGTGTTGAGATTCACTAGCTAAATAATTATTGAGTGTCTCGCCGGCTATTCCCCAACGTACAAGGTCCCAATAGCGATGACCTTCCATAGCGAATTCAAGTCTTGTTTCAAATCTAACTGCATCTCTAGCAGTAGACTGATCTGTCCATGGGGTATCATAAGTTGCTATGTCGTAGTTCGCCGCAGCTGTGCCTTCAACAATAGTATAATCATTTCTGTCGGTACCTTGTGTAGCTAAAGGAACGAAACCAGCCGGGTTTGCAGCTCTTGTTCTAATTTCATTTACAAGTTCTCGAGCCCTTTCTAGGCTACCAACCTCTACTTCTGCTTCTGCTAACCATAAAAGAATCATACCATAACGCATATAACGGTAGTTATTAGCAGATAAATTTCCCCATCCGCCAATGCCAAATCCTTCAGGTTCGGCTACATGCTTTTTAGAGAAGAAAGGACCGGCATATGATAAATCTCTAACAAAATCTGTTTGATAAATTTTAAATCCTTTGTAAAGAATACCAGGTCTGCCTAGAGTATGATCAATTCTAGGATCTAAGGTGGCTGTTTCTGCGCTGGAACCGTCTTCATTGATTTCAATTGAAATGTCTTCAGCGTCAAAATTTTCTATCAACGGTAGCCCATTTTCCGTTCTATAGGCATTTACTAAATTTTGAGAAACTTGATAAAAACCACAACATCCCCATGGATCGGTATATGGATGAGCAAGTCCCATACCTCTACTGGAAGCCTGGTCTGCTGCACTACTAACAGCATATTGAATTTCAAAGATAGATTCTGGGTTGTTTCTGGTAGCCACCAAAAAGTTTTCTTCAAATGAGGTAGCAAGGCTAAAGGTATTAGAATTTACGATTTCATCTAAAATTGTTTTGGCTTCACCTAATTTAGTTGTGTTTGGTGTACCGTTTTCATCCCAGCCTTGGTATATTTTAGATTTAGCTAAAAACGCTTTTGCTGCCCAACTAGTTGGTCTACCTACTTGGCTTTGTGTAGTAGGCAAGCTTGCTGCTGCGGCTTCAAAATCTGCTTCAATAAATGGCCATATTTCACGATCATTAGGAACTTTTGTGCTTTCTACATCATCTAGAATATAATCTTCTTCACTAATGTATGGTGGCATTCTCCACATTTTACGAGCCTCCATATGAAAAATACCTCTTAAAAAACGTGCTTCTGCAATTACTTGAGTTCTTTTTTCATCAGATAAATCTTCAAGATTATTTGCTGCATTTATAGCATTATTTGCTCTAGCGACACCTTTGAACAAAGACCTCCAACGGTTGGTAATATGACCGTTAAAAGATTGAAAATCATATGCTTCAATAAAAGATTGTTCAGGTTGGTCACCTGCATCTGTACCTTTTAAGGCGTCATCTGAGGCAAGATTAAAAGCCCAGTTCTCTACTGTAACGTTCCAGTCTGCTGTGTCATCGAGACCTGTGCCATCTATCATTGCATATGCACCTAGTAAAATGCCATCAAGACCATCTTCAGTTTCAAGACTATTTGTGGCAAATTGCCCTTCTGGAGTACGTGTTAAAAATTCATCGCTGCAACCAACTATAAAGATGGTCATACAGATAAATGTTATTAATATTAAGTTTTTTCTTTTCATCATTAAAAATTTAAATGTTTCATTAAATCAGAGCTGTTTTAAGCTTGTTATAATTTTAGTTTAGCGTTAATCGTAGACCTAAAGTATAGGTACGTGAAACTGGCATATAACCACCATCAAAACCTAACGTCGCATCATCTCTATTACCTGCTTGAATTTCTGGATTTAAACCAGTGTATTTTGTCCATGTTGCCAAATTTTGACCTTGAACATATATTTGTCCTCTTGAAATCCCTATTTTTTCCATTAAATCAGTTGGGAAAGTATAAGTTAATTGAACATTTTTCAATCTAAAATAACTACCGTCTTCAATAAAGTAAGAAGATGGTCTACTACTAATTTGATCATTTGCATCCATAATTGGAACAGTGGCATCAGGGTTAGCGGCTACCCATTCACTAACAGGAGCAGTTGGGTTTGCAGGTTGCCAAGCATCATATAAGGCTCTTTGAGATCTGTTTCCTTGAAATGTGTTGAAATCAGAGAAATACCTAACGTAATTATAGATGTCATTTCCTTGAGAACCATTACCGAAGATGTTCAAAGCTAAATTTTTATAACTAAAATCTAGGTTTACTCCATATGTAAAATCTGGATGGGGACTTCCAATAATAGTTCTGTCATCATCATCAATTACCCCGTCATTATTAACATCGGTCACTTTAAGTTTTCCAGGTGCGTTGTAGCTACCGTAAGTTGGCCAAGCATCTGCTTCAGCCTGTGATTGAAAAAGACCTTCGGTCTGAAATCCATAGAAAGAAGAAATTGGCTCGCCTACCTGCGTAATGGTTAAAGATGGAACTCTTGATGCATCACCAAATAAAATTGTGCCATCATCAGTTTCACTTAGTCGATTAACCTCATTTTTGTATGCAGATAAATTAAAGCTTACACCATAACCCCAGTCGCCTTTTTTGTCATCCCAAGATAATTGTAAATCAACACCTTTATTAGTCATTTCACCAACATTAAAGAAAGGTGCTTGAGCATCACCAGCAGTGTAAGTTATTTGTCTTCTAAACAACATATCGGTAGTAACTCGGTCCCAAAGGTCTAAGCCTACATTAAATCTTCTATCAAACATTGAAAGATCAATACCAATATTGTTTGAAGTAGTCGTCTCCCATTTTGCATCTGGATTTCCATAACTTTGAACATCAAAACCTAATGTTGGTGCTCCCGTAGCTCCATCGATAGGATAACCGGCATTGAAAATATTTGAACGATAAGTGGTGTAAGAATTGTAATCTCCAATTTCTTGATTACCGGTTTTACCCCAACCATATCTAAGTTTTAATTCATCTACATTTTCTAGGTTTTCCATGAATGCTTCGTCTGAAACTCTCCATCCTAAACTAAATGCAGGAAAAATAGCACTTCTAGATGCTGATTGAAATCTAGAAGATGCATCGTTTCTTAGAATAAACTGTGCTAAGTACTTACCATTGTAGTTATAATTCAGTTTACCGAACTCAGAGAATAAAGTGTAATCTCTAAAAGCATAGCCGTAATTACTAGCCGTGGTGGCATCACCCAAATCTAGATAACGTTGAATGTCTAAGGTTTCAAAAGCGTAACCATTTCTGCTTGCACCAAATTCTTCTCCATAAGCTTCAATACCTTCAACACCAATATAAGCGTCAAAATTGTGAACTTCATTCCATGTTTTTGCATATGTTAAAACCGTATTCCATTGCCATTGGTATTCATAACTATTTGTCGATGTAGAACCGCTAATAAAATTACCTTCTACATATTCAGGGTTTTGTCTACTTAAATATCTACCTCGCTCACCGGTTGCATCTACACCGAAACTAGATTTTACTTGTAATTCGTCAGTAATGTCATAGGAAGCAAATACATTACCAAATACACGTAATCGATATGTTCTGTTGTCTTGCTCTCTATATAAAGTGGCATAAGGATTAAAATTGTTACCTAAATTTGCTCCTCTACTACCTGCAAAATTACCCGCTATATCATAAATAGGTAATAACGGATGATGCTTATATGAACCGGAAACTGCATTTTGCTCTTCGTCATTGCCAAAGCCACCTTTTCTATTATCAAAATTAACCGATAGGTTTTCCCCAACGGTCAGCTTTTTGTTTAGTGCTTTAAATTCAGTGTTGGCTCTTATAGAAGTTCTATTGTAACCTACGAATTTAGTTATTGCATCTTGAGCAAAATAACCTAGCGTAAATGCGTACCGCGCATTTTCTGTTGCTCCAGAGGCTGAAATTTGATGATTTAATATTGGGGCGGTCCTTGTAACTTCATTCCACCAATTTGTATCTGCAGCACGTACAATTGCATTAATATTACCTTCTTCTAACGCGTATAAGGCGGGGTCAGTTCCTGGGTCACCTTCCATAGCGCCACTAGGAAAAACGTAATCAGGAATACCAACTTCCCCATTAGGCCCAAATGTATATTGACCATGACTTGGAGTTTTGCCTGCATATAAATCTGCTAGATATAAATATTCACCTAATTCTGCAGCATTTAAGGCTTCAACCTCTCCAAGACCAGATTGTAATCCGTAATAAGTATCATAAGTAATAACTGGTTTACCCATTTTACCTTTTTTCGTGGTGATGATGATTACCCCATTTGCGGCTCTTGAACCATAAATTGATGCCGCAGAGGCATCTTTTAATACTTGTAAAGATTCAATGTCATTAGGGTTAAGATTGGCTTGCGATCTAGATGGCACCCCATCTATTACATAAAGAGGATCGTTATTGCCGATTGTACCAAAACCTCTAATTCTAACTGTTGCTTCACCACCAGGTGTTGCATCGTTTACGATTCCTATACCTGCTGCTCTACCTTGAAGTTGTTGGGCAAAGGTTGTAGCAGGCACTGCGTTAAGTTCTTCAACATCTACAGTGGCAACAGATCCCGTTACATCTCGTTTTGATTGAGACCCATAACCTGTTACTACTACTTCGTCAAGTGCTGCCGCATCTTCGTTCAAAGTTACTGAGATAGGGGATGAGCTAGCGGCTACCTCTACAGTTTTAAACCCTACGTAGCTAACGACCAAGGTTGCTGTTGCAGCAACGTTAATGGTGAAATTACCATCAAAATCTGTTTGTGTACCATTTGTTGTACCTTTTTCAATAATACTGGCACCTGGTAACGGAGTGCCTAAATCATCTAATACTGTACCAGTAACAGTAGTTTGAACCGTTTTCAGTTCATTGTCAGTTAATTCATTCGGTTTTTCAAAGGCTCTAGTGCTTTGAAAGCAGATAGATGCCAATATCAATAAAATCCCTGTTCTTAAGACGGAAAGTCTTTTTTTGGATTTTACCGATTTAAAATCTAGTTTTTGATTCATAATAAGTTGTTGTTTGATTAATTGTTGATTTATTATATAATATTAATGTGTGTTAATGATTACATAATTTTACCATAATATTAGTTAAAATATTACGAAATAATTAATTAATATCAATATTTATTATGAATATGGTTTTATGGTTTAAAAAGTGTTGTTAGTCGATTAACAGATGTTGTTTGTAGCTTTATTGAAATGTTTTGCGAGAGAAAATTAGGCATTCAGATGTTAAAAATAAACGTGATTGATGCTGAATTTTATCAATTCCTGATTCAGAAGTAGTGAATTTTATGTTATACGTTGAAAAAATTAACACGAAATACCATATTCTTATTTGTAAGAAATATATCTCACAAATAAGAACATGGGATAATCAAAAGTAGTATGAGTTTAGTTTTTTTGAAAAACACGAATAGAATCTCTGTTCTGTGTCACAATATAATAGGGTGAGCCTTTGGTGTTACTTTTAACCTTGCGTATACTTTTAGAATCGCCAGGTACTAGGAAACCACTTTCAGCAGTCGGTATGAATTCGTAATTTCCTGTGCCATCATTCTCTAAATAGCCTCCGTTAAAAGCATCATTTTTACCAATGAAAATTTCATTTCCAAAATTGTTACCTATTAGTAAAAGATCATTTTTATTTTGGTCAAAAGTAACTGTTGCTATGCCATTCAATGTTGCCATTTGTGCCTCATTTGGTAATGCAGTATGCTTAAAAGTATTATTACCTTGATTTATCATAACTATACTTTTATCATAGTTGCCAATTAAAGTTGAAGCACCATCTAATTCTTCTGGGCTTAGTAATGTAGCTATTGTGGCTTTAGAATAAGATTTGTAAGTGTTGTATTTGGCTCTAAATATAGGGCTTTGACCATATAAATCACCCCAAAAATTCACAGGGAAAGGCTTGTATTCTGGATTGTCAAAACTTTCTTTGTAATAAGCAAACATTACAGGGTCTACAGTGCCGTTATTGTCAAAATCTTTTGAGATGACGGTTACGGGTCTTTCGTTAGTTGGTTGATATAGATTATTAGCACCTAAATTACCAACTATAAAATCTATGTCCCCGTCATTATCAACATCGGTTTTAAATATAGTTTCCCACCAACCTAATAAATCATCTACTCCTGTATGTTCTATTTTGGTTAGGCTAGTTTTATTGTTTTTGAAAATTGTTATCGGCATTAATTCGCCAGTAATTACTAAATCTTCTAGTCCGTCGGCATCAATATCTGCCCAAGTGGCATCCGTAATCATTCCTAAATTTCTTAATTCAGGAGCAAAAGTGTCTGTCACGTCCTTTAGAACGCCATTATCATTTTTTAATAGGAAACTTTTTTCGGGTTTTGGATATTGAGAAAAAGGTGTTCTTCCACCAATAAACATATCTGTAAATCCATCATTGTCAAAATCAGTTGCAGTTACAATGGAACCACTAGCATTAATATTGGGAATGCTGTTTTTGTCTTCTGTAAAGTTGCGTTCACCATCATTAATAAATAAACGGTCTTTATATCGCTCATCACCAATGGCAAATTCATTGCTGCCAGAAACTAAATACATATCTAAATCGCCATCATTTTCAATATCTAGAAAGGCAATACTTTCTTCTTCGTATTTCATACTTTCTTTATCAGTAAATAAAGGCTGTTGTAAAAATTTTCCTTCTTTGTTTTGTAGAAATATTTGTGGAGAATAGCCGACAGAACTACCCACAATAAAATCTTCATGTCCATCATTGTTGATATCAAATACAGCTAGACAAGGGCCGTTTTGACTAAATTTATGAGGAAGGATACGTTGCATATTATAATCAACAAAATCTTTTTCTTCATGTAGGTATGTTATATCAACTGCTTTGGATACCTCTTTGAATATAGGCGCTATTTTTTTTGGTGCAAGCGGAAATTCTATTTTAGTAATAGCTACCTTTTTGGCGTTGCTATAGTTAACTTCAATTTTTTGATTACTTTTTACATTACTTAGTTGTTGAAACTTGCCATCTGGCCATAAGATATCAACCGTTACATTATTTTTGTCACCTAATCCAAAATGTAGAACATCTTGTACCGTAGACATATACCCTCTGTAAGTGTGGTATTCTTGGTATTGAAAGGTGTTATCTGAAAATTTAACCGCAACTTTTGTTCCAGCTTCTAAGGATTTAGATTTAGGTCCAACTAAATCTATTGCCAAATAGTTATGAGAAAGCTCTTGTTGTTCGTTTAAAGTGTTTTTAAAAATTAAGGCTTCATCATTAATATTGTTTACAACATAATCTAGGTCTCCATCATTATCTAAATCTGCAAATGCGGCACCGTTTGAAAAAGAAGGTATGCCAATGCCCCAGTCGTTACTTGCATTTGTAAAGGTGTTATCTTTATTATTTTTAAAAGCGTAATTTGGTATTTTTACTTTTGGTATTGAATCCAGAATTTTAGAAGGACTTAAATATCTACTCACATTAAATTTAAAATCTCCAAAGTCTAAATCGGTAATATCTCGGGGAAACCCGTTGGAAATTAATAAATCTTTGTAACCATCGTTATCCATATCAGCAAATAGGGGAGACCAACTCCAGTCTGTTTTGGATACTCCTGCCATGAGACCAATTTCACTAAACGGAATATTTCTACCATTACCTTTCTGTAGCATATTTCTGGTGTATTGAAATTCATAATCAAACCTCTTATTAAGTATATACTCCGTGTATTTATGGCTAGGTAATGTAGTTTTTAACCTGCGATTGGTTTCACCTAACATATCTAAGGTGATAATATCTAAATATCCATCATTATTAAAATCGGAAATATCGTTACCCATAGAAAACTTGCTTTGGTGCTTTATGTTTTCTTTTATTTGATTCGTAAATGTTCCATCTTGGTTGTTTATATAAAGAATGTCATTCGATAGGTAATCATTGCTTACATAAATATCTGGCCAGCCATCATAGTTTAAATCTGAAATTGCTAAGCCTAAACCATACCCTTCTATTGTTATACCGGCTTCTATAGTTACATCTGTAAAAGTACCATCACCGTTGTTTCTGTATAATCTATCATTACTAAGAGCAGAGCCATCTATAATTTTTTTTCTGTAATTGGATGGTAATACATGAATGTCAATATTATTTAAGACATATAGATCTAAGAAACCATCTTTATTGTAGTCAAAAAAAGTTGCTCCCATACTATTACCAGATTCCTCTACGCCATATTCTGCCGCTAAATCTTTGAATTGTGGAATGCCTTCTTTTAAACCTTGATTAATAAAAAAGATGTTTTTTTTATTATTTTCTCCTTCTAACATTGCAGAGCAAATGTACATATCTAAAAGACCGTCATTATTGATGTCTACCAGAGCAACTCCTGTATTCCATTTGTTTAAGGCCTCAATCCCGGATTTTTTGGAAACATCTTTAAATTTAAAATCACCTTGATTTAAATATAATTTATTACTTACTTGATTACCGCTAAAAAATATGTCGGGTAAATTGTCATTATTGAAATCACCAATTGCAACACCACCACCATTAAAGATGTACTCGCTTGTTAGTATATTAAAACTATCGGTTTCAATTATTTGATTGTTGAATTCAATACCAGATTTGGAGGCAGGAATAACTTTAAACAATTTTTGCTTATGTTTTTCACATGAAGAAAAGCATATTATTGAGAACACTAAAACAAGGGCTAAAATGATACGCATGATTTTATTTATAAAATGAGTTCTATATTGATTGAAAGTTTGTCAAATAAAATATTAGTACAATAATTATGTATAAAAGGGTTATTGCTAAGGTAACTACTTTTGGTGTTTTAAATGCTGTGAATTATTAGTTTTAGGTTACTAGTATTTTAAGGATTTTCATGTTTGTTGTTCTAAACTTAGCATGTGTCTGAGAGTAAAAAAAAGCAGGACATCAATATTGATGTCCTGCTTTAAAAATAAGATTAGTTTTACTATTAGTATCCAGGATTCTGTTGTAGAACAGCACCACTTAAATCTATTGCGTTAATTGGTATTGGAAGAACGTCAAATGTAGAGGTGTAAGGAGATACCGTACCTTGCATTGCTGTAATGATTCTACTTTCATTTTCTACATATTCGTTTAGAACTTCTGTTGCAATACCCCATCTTCTTAAATCAAAAAGTCTATGACCTTCCATGGCTAGTTCTAACCTTCTTTCGAATCTTACTGCATTTCTAGCAAAAGTGGCATCAGAGAAAGTTGTATATGGTTCAATCACATAATTTGCTGCCATAGTACCTTCTATTGCTAGGTTTTCTTCGTCATATTCCGGTACGTAGGTCATGTTTTTTGCACGATTACGAACTTGGTTTACATAATCTAAAGCAGTGGTAAGGTCACCTGTTTCAACAGCAGCTTCTGCAGCCATTAATAAAACATCGGCAAAACGCATGATGTTGTAATTAATACCACTTCTTTGTTGTCCCCAATCACCAGTTCCAGCATTGACACCTATTTCATCAAATTGATAGATATTCTTTTTAGGAAGATATGGGCTACTACCTACATCTGCAGTTGTAGATCTAATCCAATCCATTCCAGCATTAATACCGTAACCGTTGTATTGAATTCCTCTTCTTCCCATGGTGTAGTCTATTCTTGGGTCTAGGTTGCCATCAAATGGTGTGAAATCCTCACTAGAAGGAATACCATAGTCATTAGTAATGTCCTCGTCATTAAAAGTTTCCAAAAGTGGAAGACCATCAGGACCTGTTTCGTATGCATTACTCAAATCTATTGATGGTTGGTAGAACCCACAACAAGTTCCTGTTGGTCCAGCCCCTGGGAAATTTAAAGTACCTCCGTCGTTACCATTGAATGACAGACCATCATCAGCAGAAAATTGAACGGCAAATACCGATTCTGTTGCATTTTCACCTGCTGCTGTAAAGTTGTCTAGAAATTCTGTATTCAATGCGTAAGGACCATTGTTGATAACGTCTTGTAATAATGACAGAGCATTGGTCCAATCAGATTGGTACAAATGGGTTTTACCTAAAAAGGCTTTTGCAGTCCAAGAATTTGGTCTACCAGCTTCAGGCTGTGTATCTGGAAGATTAGCAATAGCGAATTCAAAGTCTGCCTCTACCTGTGCCCAAATATCACCAGGATTAGGCTGATTATATTCAGTCGCTGCGGCGTTTTCTTCTGAAATGTAAGCAGGAGCTCCATATATTTTTTGAAGTTCAAAATTAGCATAACCTCTTAAAAACCTAGCTTCAGCTAATTTACCGGTAAAATCACTGTCGGTTAATTCTCCTATCAAGTTAATTACAGCATTAGCCCTATTAACACCAGCATATAATGCAGACCACCTACCAAGAACATAATCGTTAGAGGTATTTATATTATACTTTTCTAAATCACTCAAAGTAGCTTGGTCACCGTCAGTACTACCTTTGTGGGCATCATCAGAAATTACATCAAACCACCAATTATCAGGGCTATAGGCAAAGGCACTGCCTGCTAGGTTTTGGCGGTTTCCATCTAAACTAGAATAAGCACCTGTTAACAATAACTCTAAACCTACTTCATTTTGTAGTGCCTCATCACTAAGAGCACCTACAGCTGGTTGTGTTGTAAATTCATCGCTACAGCTAATCATAGCTGTTAGAAGTAACGAAAAATAGATATATTTCTTTTTCATTTTTTTAAAATTTTAAATTTGTACCTAGGGTAAAAATACGGGCAATAGGATATGATCCAAAATCTACGCCAACAGTTAAGTTGTCTGTTGAACCATCACTATTGAATATTGGTTGAACCTCTGGATCAACACCATTATAACCGGTAATTGTAAATAAATTAGAAGCTTGTACATAAAAACGAACTCCTTTCATACCTGTCTTTTCTAAAATTGATTCAGGTAAATTATATCCAATTTGAAGGTTTTTAAGTCTTAAATAAGAACCATCTTCTACAAAGTAAGAATTAGGATCTGCTTCATTGTTTACAATTGCATTGCCCAATGCAGGTAATGTAGCATCAGTATTATCTGGAGTCCAAGAATCTAATACTCTTGTACTACGGTTTCCATTAAAGAAAGTTGGAAAATCTGTAAATACTTTAGTGTAGTTGTAGATATCGTTTCCTTGAGAACCTTGAAAGAAAGCAGATACATCAAAGTTCTTATACGCAAAGTTTAAGTTTAAACCGTAAGTAAAGTCTGGATGCGGAGAACCAATAAAAGTTCTATCATCATCATTTATAGTGCCATTACCGTCTACATCTCTGTAAGTAAATCTACCTTCGTCATCAAAACCAGTTACTTCTCTACCAAAGAAAGAAGATATTGGTTGACCAACTTGTGTTCTTGTTACTGCACCACCACGAAAAGCTGAACTACCTGACTGGAAAGCACTAACTAATTCAGTAACTTCATTATCATACGAGGAGATGTTTCCTTCTATACCATATGAGAAGCCTGACTCTGTTTGTTTTTGATATCCAAGAGATACATCAAAACCTGTGTTTTCTACAGAACCTAAATTTACGAACGGTGCACTAGCATCAATCGCTGTAGTACTAATTAAACTATTATCTTGACTAATTAAGTCATTTGTAGTAAGTTTAAAGTACTCAAATGAAAAATTTAAGGCATTGTCAAAAAGTCCAAGCTCAAAACCTGCATTAACAGATGTACTTGTTTCCCATTTTAAATCAGGGTTACCAACAGAGGATAGTATTGCACCTGTAGTAAGTGCATCATCTCCATTAAAGGCGTAATTGGCTTGACTAAGACTTAAACTAGAAATGTTTCTAGTTGGATTGTTTCCAGGGATAGTTTGGTTACCTAATTGCCCCCAAGAACCTTTTAATTTTAATCTATTGACTACACCGTCATTATTAAAAAAATCTTCTTCACTAATTACCCAACCAGCACTAAGTGAAGGGAAAGTATCACTTTTATTATCTCCAATAAAACGTGAAGAAGTATCTCTACGTAAAGTTGCTGATAATAAATACTTACTTTGAAAAGAATAATTTACACTTCCAAAGACTGAATATAAAGAATTTGAGTCATCAGATGCATAACCAAAGTTAGGAGTT
>NZ_JBDVOT010000123.1:0-7465 GCF_039968975.1 Maribacter sp.
GTTTCCATTAATAGCCATAAGTATCTATTACCCGAGGTTTTTAAACTTTGTAATCTTGCCTTTTAACAACAAGTACATAACCATGTACACAAAAAAAGAAAAGCTATTTAATTGGTTTCACTTTCTAATGAGTGTTTTTCAAATCATAAATACAACCTTATTTATTTTTTTTATTTGGAGAGCATACTTAAATCCTACGGAAGCAAAAAACCCCTATATTTTTCCTTTACTTCTTGCAGGTGTTTTCTTATTTATAACTGCGAAAACAATGTCCCAGCTAATAAATGGTTTCATTTTCAATTCCTACAACACTTTTAATGAGTTGATTTTTAAGAAATTAACATATCTAAATTATGCAGGCATTGTGCTCTTTATTGCGAATATATTTTTAGCATATGTTTTTTTAGACTCTGAAATTGTAATAACAATCGCATTAATTCTCTTTACTGCTATTAATATAATTGGTTGGATAACAGTACTCAGGAATAATCAAAAATTCATAAGCACCTATTTTTTCTATTTTATTTTGTACCTTTGCGCACTCGAAATTGCACCCTTAGTTATTATGGGAAGCTTTCTAAAATAGCGCAACATATGAAAGTAAAAACGATTTTGGTCTCTCAACCAGAACCAAAAATGGAAAACTCCCCCTATTCCAAGCTGATCGACAAAGAGAAAGTAAAGGTTGATTTTAGACCGTTCATTCATGTAGAAGGAGTTGACGCAAAAACAGTGCGACAGCAAAAAATAGATTTGAATGATTTTACTGCCATTATCTTAACAAGTAGAAATGCAGTAGATCATTTCTTTAGAATTGCAGACGAAATGCGATTTAAAGTACCAGATTCTATGAAATACTTCTGCCAATCTGAAGCGGTCGCCTATTACCTTCAAAAATACGTTGTTTACAGAAAACGTAAGATTTACGTAGGAAAAAGACTATTTACCGATTTAGTACCATTGATCAAGAAATACAAGGATGAAAAATTCTTACTCCCTTCTTCAGATGTGCTTAAACAAGATGTACCTGACACTTTAGACTCACTTAGTATTAATTGGAAAAGAGCTATTTTTTACAAAACCGTAATTAGTGATCTTTCTGATCTTCGTAATGTATATTATGACATTTTGGTATTTTTTAGTCCATCAGGAATTGAATCTTTATTGCAGAATTTTCCAGATTTCGACCAAAAGGACACTAGAATTGCAGTATTTGGCAACTCTACAGTAGACGCAGCAACAGATGCCGGTTTACGTATAGACATTAAAGCACCAACACCAGAAACGCCTTCTATGACTATGGCGTTACAGAAATATATTATAAGCGTAAACAAATAAAACGCACAATAACGATATAAAAAAAGCCTTGCAATGCAAGGCTTTTTTATTGTTTTAAAATGCGTACCGTTGCGGTCCGCCTCTTCTTATTTCTTCACTAGCATAGCTTTCAAATTTCTTGAAGTTCTCCCTGAAGGCATTTGTTAACTTAAATGCAGTGTTATAATATTTCTCATCGTTGTTCCAAGTGGCTCTAGGACTCAGTACCGAAGTTGGTACACCAGGACACTTCCTTGGCTGTGCAACACCGAAAACAGAATGAATATGGTATTTATCATAAGAATACAGACCTAAATCTCCATTAAGAGCTGCTGAAATCATTGCTCTAGTATACTTTAACTTCATTCGTGTTCCAATGCCGTAAGGTCCGCCTGTCCAACCTGTATTCACAAGCCAAACATCTACCCCAGATTCTTTCATTTTCTTACTTAACATTTCAGCATACTTTGTTGGGTGCAATGGCATAAATGGCGCCCCAAAACAAGCTGAGAAAGAAGGTACAGGTTCTACAACACCTGCTTCTGTACCTGCTACTTTAGCCGTATAACCAGAAATAAAGTGATATGCCGCCTGACTAGGTGTAAGCTTAGATATTGGAGGAAGCACACCAAAAGCATCTGCCGTTAAAAAGAAAATGTTTTTGACATTCTTACCAATAGATGGCTGTTGAATATTATCTATATGATGAATTGGGTAACTAACTCTTGTATTTTGGGTTATAGAAGTATCTGCAAAATCAACATTGCCTTTATCATCTAAAACTACATTTTCAAGTATTGCACCTGGTTTTATAGCTCCATAAATTTCAGGTTCTTGCTCTTCAGATAAATTAATCACCTTGGCATAGCAACCTCCTTCAAAATTGAAAACGGTATTCCTACTCGTCCAACCATGCTCATCATCACCTATTAATTTTCTATTTGGGTCTGTTGACAAGGTTGTTTTTCCTGTACCAGATAATCCAAAAAAGATTGCCGTATCACCATCTTTACCAACGTTAGACGAACAATGCATTGGCAAGGTTTCCTTGTAAACTGGTAAAATAAAGTTCAATGCAGAAAAAATACCTTTTTTGATTTCTCCCGTATATCCTGTACCGCCTATTAATGCAATTTTATCCGTAAAGTTTAAGATTGCAAAATTATGCTGTCTTGTACCATCTACCGCTGCATCGGCCATAAAACCTGGCGCATTGATAACGGTCCATTCTGGCGTAAAGTCTTCTAACTCTTTCTCCGTAGGTCTTAAAAACATATTATAAGCAAACATATTTGACCAAGGATATTCATTGATCACACGAATATTTAACTTATAATCTTCATCTGCACAGGCATAACTATCCCTAACAAAAAGTTCTTTCTCGTTTAAATAACTGATTACCTTAGTATATAAGGCATCAAACTTTTCTTTTTCAAATGGAATATTTATGTCACCCCACCAAATTTTATCTTTGGTTATATCATCTTTTACGATAAATCTATCTTTGGGCGATCTACCTGTAAATTCACCAGTATTGACCGCAAGTGTACCATTGTTAGTTTCAACCCCCATATCCATTTCTAGAGTGGCTTTTTGGAGATTTTCTGGTGTTTCCTGATAATGAAAATTGGCGTGTGTAATCCCGTAGTTTTCTAGGGATATGGTATTCGCATTAGTCATTGAGCTTTTCATGCTTTAGAAAATTTGTTCGTGTAAAACTAAAAAAATAAAAGCTGAACCATTGATTTTCAAAGCTCAATTAGCACCATATCTCGTCGAAATACGAATTCAATTACAAAATCGCTATAAACAAAAAATATTCGCAGACACTTTACCCCTTTCAATACACATTATAAGGAGATAACGCATTTTAAATACATTATTGTTATTTAGAACTTAAATTTTTAAGAAATAAATAAAAAAAGAGCTCTTTTTTTGACAGTTAATTTTTACTTATCGGAGAAATATTCAGCCGTTTTTGCAGTTATAAGATGAGCTGTGTCCTTCATATTATACTCAAGATTCTTCTGCTCGTCTTTTAAATCGAATACATCAAAAACACCTATCTCTTTTAAATCTTCTTTAGAGATTTCTAGTAGTTCACAAATGGCAATTACAGGAATTCCATATTCCATACCCAAGCCTATTACGCTTTGCAATAAACTACTATTAAGATATTGCTTATCAATTTTACCTTCACCGGTAATTATATAATCAAAACTCTCTTTATGCAATATTTCCCGTAATCCAGATAATTTTAAAATAAAATCAATGGTACCTAAGAATTCTGCATTCAAAAAAGATTTTAAGCCAAAAGCAGCACCACCTGCAGCACCAGCACCAGGTACATCATTATAATGTACATTATATTTATCTGACACCACCTTGTTCAATCGTATCAGACCTTTATTCAAATCTGAAATGACTTTATCATTGGCTCCCTTATATTTTGCATATACATAAGCTGCTCCATCCTTACCGAATAATGGATTGATTACATTATGCACCGTATAAAATTTCACCTGTTTTACTTTTTCAGACACATGTGAATCATCAATAGACTTAATTAATCGTAAACTTGAGCCAATTGGTGGAAGTACCTCACCTTTGTCATTTAAAAAAATATACCCTAAAGCATTTGCTATACCAATACCACCATCATTGGTAGCACTTGTACCTAGCCCAATATAAATATGTTTTACACCTTTTTCAACGGCATCATTAATTTTAATACCTGTACCATAGGTAGTGGTCAACATAGGATTAAGTTCATCATATTGCAATAATTCTAGACCCGAAGCATGTGCTAGCTCGATATATGCTGAATTATCTTCTTTGTTGTATAAATAATATGACCGAATGGGCTTTCTTAACGGATTTTCACTAATTACTTCGATCGAAATACAAGGCTTATATTTACCAACTACTTTTAAAAAACCCTCTCCACCATCTGTTGCTTTTATATATCGTGATGTAAAAGGCACACCCGATTTCTTCATCCCAGCCACAAAGGCATTAGCAAATGATTCACTTGTTAAGGAACCATCAAATTTATCCGGAATAAGTAATAGCTTCATCTATTTAAATTTCTGGGGGAAACTATTTATAGTGATATCCCATAACTCTGGTAGTATAAAATATACAAAAAAAGTTAATATAATAATAGAAATAATATTCATAAAAAAGCCTTTTCTTACCATATCTGGTATTCTAAGGAAACCTGAACCAAAAACTACCGCATTTGGCGGCGTTGCCACTGGTAGCATAAAAGCACATGATGCAGCAACTGCAGCACCTACCATTAAAACAAATGGATGCACATCTATAGTCAACGCCATTGGTGCCAATACAGGTAGCAACATTGCCGTAGTTGCAAGGTTAGATGTAATTTCAGTAAGAAAATTTACCGCCGCTATCAGCACTAAAATTAAAATTATTATTGGCAATCCAGACAACGATGTCATTTGACCACCG
The DNA here is from genome assembly GCF_039968975.1 of Maribacter sp. Lineage (GTDB taxonomy): Bacteria > Bacteroidota > Bacteroidia > Flavobacteriales > Flavobacteriaceae > Maribacter. Next base: position 4,792 of record NZ_JBDVOT010000123.1, read on the forward strand.
ATCCATACCGCCAGCCCACTAACCTCAAAACCTTTTGCCAAAGCCATACCTCCACCAAATAGAAGAATGATACCCCAGGGCATTTTTACGGCTTCTTCCCAATTAATAAGTTGCTCTCCTTTTTTCTTCGACGGAATCAAAAACAATACTATAGCAAAAAATATAGCAATGATGGTATCATCTAAGCCAGGTAATATCTTTTGCAATAAAAATGAACGTGTGATCCAACAAAATGCGGTTACCGCAAATACTAATGCCACTACTTTTTCTTCATATGATATTTTACCAAGATTGGTCAACAGGCGTTTAATTTCTTGTTTACCGCCAGGAAAAGATTTCTGCTTAAAACTAAAGGCATATTTGGTCAAATATTTCCAACAAATAAAAATTAGAATAATAGATATGGGTAAACCAAAGGCAAACCATTGCATAAAGGTAATTTCATAACCATAAGTATCTAAAACTACACCTGCCAAAACCAAATTTGGAGGCGTACCTATCAATGTTGCTACACCACCTATAGATGCGCTATAAGCTATTGCCAACATTAATGCCTTACCAAAAGTTTGGTTTTCATCTTCCACAGTATCCGGATTATCCTGTAACTGCTTTATAATCGCCAAACCTATTGGTAACATCATAACAGAGGTCGCCGTATTAGAAATCCACATAGATAGAAATGCGGTTGCCATCATAAAACCAAGAATAATCTTTCTAACATCTGAACCTATTAGGTTGATAATATTCAAAGCAATTCTTCTGTGCAGGTTCCATTTTTCTATGGCGATGGCAATAATGAAACCACCCATATAGAGAAATACATATTTATGACCAAAAGAACCAGAGGTAGATGATAAATCTAATCCGCCAGAAAGCGGAAATAACACTAATGGCAATAATGCCGTTATGGCAATTGGTATTGCTTCGGTAATCCACCAAATTGCAATCCATATTGTAGAAGCCAAAACAGCATTTGCTTGTTCTGAAAGTCCGTCAGGATGAAAAAATAAAAGAATGAATACAAATGAAAGAGGACCCAAGACTAGTCCTAAAAATTTTGTTTTAGTCATGAAAATGCCATTGATACGTTGAAAATACGCTATTTATAGGCTCAATTGACTTATTAGACCGCTATTTTATAAATTTTGATTTTATTATTCCATAACCCATAATTGCCCAAGCAGCTATTAAGAACAAACCACCTATTGGGGTGACTATACCGAACATTTTAAAGTCAAAAGCTACCAATGAATTCAATGACAGCAGATAAATGGAAAATGAAAATAGCACAACACCAACTACCGTACATATATAAATGGTTTTCTTAGATTTTACGTACTCAAGAGGCAACAACCCAAGAGCAAACAAGAAAAAGGCATGATACATTTGGTAGCGTACACCTGTCTCAAAAGTGGCTACAGATTGCGCGTCGACTAAATTTTTTAAACCATGTGCCCCAAATGCACCGAACACCACAGCCAACATTCCAAAAAGACATGCAGTTCCTAAAATTGTTTTTTTCATAACTTTTACGATAACTTTTTTTATAAATGTAACAATTTGATACCTTAGTAAATCGTTACCAATCAAAAATACTGAAATCGTATGATGCGAAAAATTCTTGTTATAGGCGCAGGTAAATCAACCTCCTATTTATTAGATTATCTGTTACAAAAAGCGAAAGCCGAAAAATTAGAAATCACCATTGGCGATATCAATCCGGCTGCTATTCCATCATCCATTACCGAACATGCGCATTGTACTGTAATTGCTCTTGATATTTTTGATGATGCCACAAGACAAAAAGCAATAGAAAATACCGATATCGTTATTTCTATGCTCCCAGCCCGTTTTCATATTAAGGTCGCCAAAGATTGTGTTCGCCTTAAAAAGCATATGGTTACGGCATCATACGTTAGTTCAGAGTTACTTGAACTTGATGAAAAGGTGAAAGAAGCGGGACTAGTTTTTATGAACGAAATAGGTTTAGATCCCGGAGTAGACCACATGAGTGCCATGCAAGTGATTGATCGCATACGTGATAAAGGTGGTAAAATAATATTGTTCGAGTCTTTCTGCGGCGGTCTTGTTGCACCTGAACATGACAACAACCTTTGGAACTATAAATTCACGTGGAACCCTAGAAACGTAGTTCTTGCCGGACAAGGCGGCACAGCCAAGTTCATACAAGAAGGAACATATAAGTACATACCTTATCACCGTTTGTTTAGGCGTACAGAATTTTTTGAAATTGAAGGATATGGCCGTTTTGAAGGATATGCTAATCGCGATTCTTTGAATTATCGTGAAGCATACAAATTACAGGATGTATTGACAATTTACAGAGGCACCATGCGCCGCGTAGGATTTTCCAAAGCTTGGAACATGTTCATACAATTAGGGGCTACAGATGATTCTTATTCTATTGAAAACTCAGAAAACATGAGTTATCGCGAGTTCATAAATCTATTTCTACCTTATTCATCAACAGATTCTGTTGAACTAAAACTTAGACATTACCTAAAATTGGATCAAGATGATATCCGTTGGGATAAATTACTAGAATTGAACATTTTTGACCAAAATAAATTCATCGGTATCTCAAATGCCACACCAGCCCAAGCACTTCAGAAAATTCTTGAAGACAGCTGGACGTTAAGAGCAGACGAGAAAG
>NZ_JBDVOT010000124.1:0-8169 GCF_039968975.1 Maribacter sp.
GCAAAGTGCCTGTAGCTTCTGGCCTTTTGCCCACATGAGCGCCATACAATCAATGGAAGATAAAGACGAGCACCCAAAACCAACTTTTGATGTAAATTTTGGCTTGAACATTTTAGCATGTTCGCTACCTTTTTCCACCTTGTTAATTATTGGTATCTTTTCTTTTAGCGATTACTTTATAAATCCGTTGACATTAATTGGACTCGGCACCATTATTCTAGCTATTACTTTTGCTCCAGATGCTCTAAAGTCAATTAGTACAAATCGCGGTCAAAAAGTAATAGATAACGATTCTCAAATTACAATTGCGAATAACAATTTTAACCGCGAAGACAAAAAAAGCTTAAACGAAGCAAAGGCTAGCTGAAGCTATCCTCAATACGTTTCTTTCATCCATTGGTAAGGATTTCTTTTCATCCAAAGACCTCTAGTAAAATCAGGAAAATCTTGAGGCTCACCGTTATTGGCAATAGAAACTTCTGAAAGTGGTGTAACCGCACTCCATGCAGCTGCATCATAAGCATCTAAAGGTGGGGCTATGTTCTGTTTTGCAGATTCTACAAATGAGTTCAACACAAAAAAGTCCATTCCGCCATGACCTGCATTTAGAGCATACTCACCATATTTTTTCCAAAGTGGGTGGTCATATTTTTCTAGCCAAGGCTGTGCATCATCCCATTTATGAGGTTCTGATTTTCCTTCCACATAGATTCTACTACCATCAACCTCCCACAAACCGTTTGCACCTTGCGTGCGAAAACCTAAAGAATAAGGTCTAGGCAGATTACAATCATGTGTAATAATAATGGTTTCTCCATTTGCGGTATCTATAGTAGAGGTGATGACATCACCTTGCTTAAATTTTACTTTAGCATTAGGGTGCTCTTCTCCACCTTCCTTAACAATATAATTATGTAAACCAATGCCCTTAGATGCATGAGACGTCATAGATATAAAACGATTACCACGGTTAATATCTGCCATTACGGCAATAGGACCTAAACCATGAGTAGGGTAAACATCAGCATTTCTTTTTACAGAATGCTCGGTACGCCATTTAGATTCAGAAATTCCTTTTTCGCCAAACTCCACTCCTTTACCATAAGCAGTTTTACCATCATTAAATTTTACATGTCGTAAATCATGTTGATAGCCACATCTGTAATGTACCATTTCGCCAAATACATTTTGTTTGACCATATTTAGCACTGCTAACACATCTCTACGATAATTTACATTTTCTAAAATCATCATATGTGTACCGGTACGCTCATGAGCATTTACCAAATCCCAACATTCTTCTAAGGTATTAGAAGCTGAAACTTCTACGCCAGCATATTTTCCAGCTTCCATAGCATCTACCGTCATACGCGTGTGCCACAACCAAGGTGTAGCGATGATTACGGCATCAACCTCTTGTAAAGCTAATAGGTTTTTATAATCATGTTCGTTCGCACCAAACACTTTAGGGCTCTTACCTTTTGCATCGGCAATATGCTTTTTAGCAATATTTATTCTCCCCTCATCTACATCGCAAATAGCCGTCACATTCACATCTTTTCTAAGTAATAAGTTTTGCAAATGATTAGTTCCTCTTAACCCTACACCAATTAAACCTACATTTAATTTATCTGCAGCGCTAAAACTATTATGAGCAAAACCGGGCACTGTAAATAACCCCATACCTGCCAATGATGTATTTCTAATAAAATTTCTTCTTGTTGCCATTTAGTTGTAAAGTTTATGAACTTTGAATTTATAAAAACTTACCGATCTAGATTAACTAATCATCAAGTTTATAGATGTTAAAACCGATATATTGTACGAATTTTAATCACATTCGCTATTTTTGCCCCGTAAATACAGAAAATTATGACATTACTTTTAATGGCTGCAGGTAGCGGTAGTAGATATGGAAAGCTAAAACAATTTGATGATTTAGGACCAAATGGAGAGTTTTTAATGGAGTTTGCCATTTATGATGCCATTCAGAATAATTTTGATCAAATTGTAGTTATTACTAAAAAGGAGAATGTATCTTTTTTAGAAGAGCACCTTTCTAAAAGAATACCAAGCACTATAAAATTAAACGTTCTTGCTCAAGAACTTACAGATTTACCTGACGGTGTTACGTTCACTGGTGAGCGTAAAAAACCTTGGGGTACCGCTCATGCGGTATGGACGGCAAGAAAAGTAATTGACGGACCATTCGTAGTAATCAATGCCGATGATTTCTATGGTCAATCTGCCTATAAAAAAGCTGCTGATTTCATGAAGTCTGACGACAACGCCTATGCCCTTTTAGGTTATACGTTGAAAGATACATTATCTGAACATGGATCAGTTTCTAGAGGTGTTTGCGAAGTAAATGGCGACAACCTAGTTTCTGTACAGGAAAGACTAAAACTTGTACAAAAAGAGAACAACATTATTGATGAAGATACTAATCTAGAATTTACCGGTGACGAACAAGCCAGTATGAACTTTTGGGTGTGTAGACCATCTATCTTTGATAAAATTGAATCTGAATTCAGAATATTCTTGAAAGATGAAGACCGTATTGCAAACAGCGAGCTATACATTCCCTTAATGATACAAGAAATGTTACAGGCCAATGAAATTGAAGTGAAGTGTATTCCTTCTGGTGGAGATTGGTTTGGTGTTACCTATGCAAGTGATAAAGAAAAAGCAATGAACAGTTTAAAAGAAAAATCTGATTTGGGCAAATACCCTGCTCCTATTTGGAAATAAGACTTTTACAACAAAACGAAAAGACCCATTAAATTTCTATTTAATGGGTCTTTTTATATGTAAAAATGGCTTAAACTAAAAAGAGTCCGATCTTAAAGGATCGGACTCTTTTACGAGAACACTATATGAAAATGAAAAAATTTTATTTCGTTTTTAATAACACTGTAAATGTACAGGTACCATTAAATATTAAAAACAAATTGATGTCAACTGCTCATTTTTTGTTGTCAGATGGTCTATTTTTGTTGTGAACTCAATTTATAGCTATGAAAATTAGAATAAAAGGTGATTCCATTCGGTTTAGACTTACCCAAACAGAAGTGAAATCTCTATCGGACAATGGACAGATATACGACAGCACTAATTTTGGAACTATAAAATTTAACTACGGCGTAGTTCTTAAGAGTACTATAGAGCAGCTTCATATTGGTTTTGATAATAATAGCATTATTTTAGAAATGCCAGAAGCCATAGGTAAAGCATGGTATTCAAATGACATTATTACTTATGACCACACTATGAAAACAGCTGCAGGGAACGACCTATATCTTTTACTTGAGAAAGATTTTACTTGTCTAGATAATACCATTGAAGATCAATCTGATAATTACCCAAACCCTAAATTGAGTTAAATTCTATAGTAATCAACACCTTTTAAGATAGTTTTTAATAACATTGAGTACCGCCATTACTATAACAATTACTAAGTTTATAGTATGAATACAAAAACTGAACGTAAGGTCTCCTTTAGAGGCTCAGAAGAATTTCTAGACATTGAATTAAAAGATCCAATTACACATGCCGCCGGATATTTAGGTGTGCGTGAAGCTTTAAAGCATACTTTTAAGGAGATGGGCGTTCTTAGATCTATGCGAACATTGCTTAGCATGAATCAAAAAGATGGCTTCGATTGCCCTAGTTGTGCATGGCCAGACCCAGAACATCCTTCACCGGTAGCTGAATATTGCGAGAATGGAGCTAAAGCTTTGGGAGATGAAGCTACCACTGACAAAATTGACGCCAGTTTCTTCCAAAAAAATTCAGTTGAACAACTATCTCAATTAACCGACTTCGAATTAAATAAATTTGGTCGTTTGGTAGAACCAATGGTTTTAAAACCGGGCAGTGTTCATTACCAACCTATTTCATGGCAAGCAGCTTTTGACTTAATAGCAACTGAATTAAAAAAAATGAACAACCCAGATGAGGCTATTTTTTATACCTCTGGAAGATCCAGTAATGAAGCTGCCTTTTTATACGGAATGTTTGCACGTGCATTAGGCACCAATAATTTGCCAGATTGCTCTAACATGTGCCACGAAAGTAGTGGTGTCGCATTGGGCGAAACATTAGGTATAGGTAAAGGATCGACAACTTTAGAGGACCTTTATGAAGCTGAGGTAATTTTAATTGCCGGACAAAACCCGGGCACCAACCACCCAAGAATGTTATCTGCACTAGAAAAATGCAAGCAGAATGGCGGTAAGGTTATTAGTATAAATCCACTTGAAGAGTCAGGCTTAGTGAATTTCAAGAACCCACAACATCTTGGTGGATGGATCGGTGGCGGCGAAGACATGGCAGATATTCATTTGCCGGTCAACATCAATCAAGACATTCCTTTAGTGAAGCTAATTCTTAAAAAATTAGTTGCTTTAGACGAACAATCAAAAGATATATTTGACCATGCGTTTATTGAAAAATATACAGATGGATATGAATCTTTAATCTCTGATTTAAAAAATTACAATTCAGAAGACCTTTTAGCACAAACGGGCGTATTAGAAGAAAAAATTAATGAAACGGTTGCCCTACTAGCAAACAAATCTAAAATTATAGTGTGTTGGGCAATGGGTCTAACCCAACATAAGAATGGAGTTGAAAACATAAGAGAATTCATCAACCTTCTTTTGTTAAAAGGTGCTATAGGTAAACCAAATGCAGGTACCTGTCCGGTTCGTGGGCACAGTAACGTACAAGGCGATCGTAGCGTTGGCATTCAACACTTTGTTGATAAAGACATGAATGCCCGCATAAAAGAACATTTAGGTATCACCCCACCAGATCATGAGGGCGTAGATGTAGTAGGTACCTTAAAAGCCATGTATGAAGGTAATGCTAAAGTATTCATGTGCTTGGGCGGTAACTTTTTAATGGCGGCATCTGACACCGAATACACTGCAAAAGGGTTACAAAATTGTGACCTTACCGTACAAATAAGTACGAAGCTGAATAGAACCCATTTAATTACAGGAAAAACTGCATTGATTCTACCAACTATTGGGAGGTCAGAAAAAGATATGAAAGATGGCAAGCCCCGCCATTTTACCGTTGAAAATAGTATGGGCCGTGTTAAAAGATCCAAAGGAATACTTAAGCCCGCAGCAGATACCATAATGAGCGAACCTGAGATCATCGCCAATATGGGTCTTGCTTATTTTGGTGAAGGTCATTCTATGAACTGGAAATCTTTAGGAAATGACTATGAATTGATTAGAACGCGAATAGACCAAGTAGCAAAAGGTTTTAGCAAGACAGAAGAGCGTTCTGTTGGTGCAGGCTACTATTTACCAAATAACGTACGTGAACTTGATTTTAGCATGCTACCCAACGGAAAAGCACAATTTTCAATCAATAAACTACCCGAACATAGTTTAGCAAAAGACGAATACATGTTAATGACCATTCGTTCTCATGACCAATTCAACACAACCATTTACGGTTTAGATGATCGTTATAGAGGTGTTTATAATGCAAGACGCGTAATTTTCATGAATATTAATGACATGAAAGCTGTAGGTCTCAATAAATTAGATGTGGTAGATATTACCAGCACTTATGACAAAACTATTAGAGTTGCCCATAATTTCAAGGTAGTACCCTATAATATTCCCTCAGGCAATTTGGCTTCTTATTTCCCAGAAACCAATGTACTTGTACCTTACAACCATTTTGCAGACCGTAGTAAAACACCAATTAGCAAATCTGTTAAAGTGAGATTGGTAAAGAAATAGTTAACCAATTAACCATTGAAATTCAATTACATAACAATCTGGTAACTCAAATATAAGTTAGCAGTAACCTATCTATTCCCGTATATTTTGAAACTTTACGGTCATATATTTCAGCACATGAAATTTATTGCATTGACCGCTTTTTCAAAACTACATCTTGCACATCATGCCAAGTTGGAGGTCAATATAACCCTCATTACTTTTTCAAAAACAAGTAAGAAACCTCCAATCAGTATATGAAAAAAAGACCAGTTGATATTGTGGTCATTTCTGATGTTCATTTAGGAACATACGGTTGCCACGCCAAAGAACTATTAAAATATATGAAATCTATAAAGCCAAAAGAAGTAATTCTTAACGGTGATATTGTAGATATCTGGCAGTTTAGCAAACGCTATTGGCCCAAATCTCATATGAAAGTTATTAAGCTTTTATTAGAATGGGTGGCAAAGGGAATTCCCGTTCATTATGTAACAGGGAACCATGATGAGCTTTTACGCAAATTTTCTGGCAATAGAATGGGTTCTTTGAGCATTGTAAATAAGATGGTCATTCCACTAGATGATAAAAAAGCATGGATTTTTCATGGTGATGTGTTCGATGTAACCATGCAGCATTCTAAATGGGTTGCCAAACTAGGTGCTAAAGGTTATGACTTTTTAATTTTGTTAAATAGGGCAATTAACTTCATTAGCAAGAAAATGGGCAAGGGTCCTATTTCTATGTCAAAAAAAATTAAGAACGGCGTTAAATCTGCCGTAAAATTTATAAACGACTTTGAACAGATTGCAGCAGATATTGCGATAGAAAATGGATATGATTACGTGATATGCGGACATATTCACCAACCAGAAATACGTAAAATAAAAACAGACAAAGGGGAAGTCACCTACTTAAATTCAGGAGATTGGATAGAAAATTTAACCGCCTTAGAATACCATAAAGGCAAATGGAAACTTTACTCTTATTTAGAAGACCAATTGACCATAGACCATAAAGAGGATTCTAAAGAAGAAACATTTGTCTTAGAAAAGGCAGAACTCTTTCAAAGCTTATTAGAAGAGTTTAGAATTAGTGGAATGACACAACAAAGCAAATGAGAGTACTATACGCAATACAAGGAACCGGTAACGGCCACTTAAGCAGAGCAAGAGATGTTATTCCTGCGCTTTTAAAACACAACATTTCGTTAGACATTTTGGTTAGCGGCATACAAGCTGATATTAAGTTGCCCTACCCGGTTAAGTATCAATTAAAAGGACTCAGCTTCATCTTCGGTAAAAAAGGTGGCGTAGATGTATGGAAAACTTATTACAAGGCAAATTCTTTGCGTTTACAGAAAGAAATTAAAAGCATACCCGTAGCAGATTACGACTTGGTCATAAACGATTTTGAACCTGTAACCGCTTGGGCTTGTAAACTAAAGAACAAACCCTGTTACAGCTTTAGCCACCAAGCAGCGGTATTATCCGATCAAGCCCCCAAGCCCAAGAAAAAAGATAGAATGGGCAAATGGATACTAAATAATTATGCCCCAACAAGTCAGCAATTCGGTTTACATTTTCAATCTTACGAAGACAATATTTACACGCCTATAATCAGAGATGATATTAGGTCGGCACCAATTACGAACGGAGACCATTACACAGTGTACCTTCCCTCCTACAGTGATGAAAAATTATTGAAATTTTTAAGCAGGATGAAAAGTGTCAAATGGGAGGTATTTTCTAAACACAACACTTATGAATATTTTCATAAAAACATCCATATAAAACCAATAACTAATAATGCTTTTGTAAAAAGCATGGCTTCTAGCAAAGGTGTTCTATGCGGAGCAGGTTTTGAGACTCCTGCAGAAAGTCTTTACATGCAAAAGAAATTACTCGTTGTACCTATGAAAGGGCAATATGAGCAACAATGTAATGCTGCGGCTTTAGCAGATATGGGAGTTCCTATTATAAAAACACTTAAAAAGAAACATGCAGACAAAGTAAAAGCTTGGCTAAATTCAGATACCGTTATACCCGTAAATTACCCGGACATTACAGATAAAATTGTTTCAAAACTTCTAGAAGAATCTTTAGCAACTTGCTAAAAAAGCCCACCATTTCATTGAAAAAACAAAAAGAGCTATTATTCAATGCATCAGAATTTGGTGAAAATTTTACATGGGGAGTCTCTACCGCAGCATATCAAATTGAAGGTGCTTATGATTCTCACGGCAAAGGACCATCTATCTGGGATACATTTACTGCTTTACCAAAAGCTATTAGCAAAGGAGAAAATGCAAACGTATCTTGTGACTTCTACCATAAGTATAAGGAAGATATACTATTAATGAAATCCATGAACATTGATAATTACCGCTTCTCCATATCATGGGCAAGAGTTTTACCTAACGGTT
>NZ_JBDVOT010000125.1:0-1846 GCF_039968975.1 Maribacter sp.
AACCGTGGACAGAAGGTATTACCATTTCAACTAAATTTGAAAATGACAATCTAAACAATGTCTTAGATTCAATTCTTGCAGACACTTCGTTGAATTATTACATTTTAGAAACTCAAAAACGTATAATTCTTTTAGAGAACACCATAGTTTATGACCAACTACCTAATGGCTTTTTTGGTTACGAAGCCATTACTAAAAACAATAGTCTTTCACAAACAAAAGCACCTCAACCTACATTTTATACAACCAATATCAAAACTGCTCGTAATTATAACGTTGCCAAGGTTGGCAAAAGTGACCCAAGTAATTTACAAGAGACCTATAGACTTCAAGGAAGGGCAATCAATTCAAAAACAGGAGAAGCTATTCAAGATTTAGCCATACGTTTAAAAGAATCTAATCAAATTACGGTTACAGACGCTAATGGTAATTACAGTTTACAATTACCTGCAGGTTATAATGAACTTAGTTTACGAGCAATGGGTATTGCCACTACAGATCGTGAAGTTATCATGTTCAACAATGGTAATTTAGATTTATTAATGGAAGAGGGTTTACAGCAATTAGATGAAGTAGTTGTAGAAGCAGATGCATTTAAAAATGTCGAAGAAGCAATTACGGGAAGTGAACAAATAGATTCTGAAGAATCTAAAAATATTCCTTTAGTATTAGGTGAAAGAGATATTCTTTCAGTTGCCAAAGCATTACCAGGTATTTCATCTGCCGGAGAAGGCGCTATGGGTTTAAATGTACGTGGTGGCAAAACAGACCAAAACCTAGTGTTGTTAGACGATGCCGTTATATACAACCCACAACACTTTTTCGGAATCTTTCAAGCACTAAATCCATTTACGACAAAAGGTGTGGACATTTATAAAGGAGCTATACCAGTTGAATTTGGCGGAAGAATATCCTCAGTTTTTGATATAAGAACAAAAAACGGAAATGTAGAAAAATTTTCTGGTGAGGGGTCTATTGGTCCGGTTACAGCTAACTTGGCATTGGAAATTCCGCTAGAAAAAGAAAAATCTTCACTTGTTATTGGTGGTAGAGGTGCTTATGCAAACTGGATTTTAAAGTCTTTAGATGATGAATCATTAAGTAATAGTAACGCCTCTTTCTTTGACGGTATCGTTAAATATCACAATAAAATAAATGATAAAAATGAGGTAAAAGCAACAGCTTATTACAGTAGAGATGCCTTTAGTATTACATCAGATTCTTTATACAATTATGACAACCGCCTTTTCTCTTTGCGCTGGGATCACAGAATGAGTGATAAAACCAGTAGCGCCTTAATTGTTGATAATAGTAATTATGGATTTGGAATTGATTTTGATGGCGAATCAAATACCGATTTTAATTTAGATTACAGCATCAACGAAACTGAATTAAAATATAAGCTTGGCACAGTTCTCAACGATAAAAACAAGCTAGATTATGGTGCTTCTGCCAAGTATTACTCTGTTAATCCAGGGAGTATTAAACCAGATGGTAGCGAATCTGATATAAATGAACTTTTAATTGATAAGGAGCAAGCGGTTGAAGCTGCACTTTTTATTGGAGACGAAATAACCGTTAATGATAAACTATCTGTCAATTTAGGGGTGAGATATGCATTTTTTGCCGCTTTAGGTGAAGCTACCCAAAGAACCTACGAAGAAGGTATGCCAAAAAATGAATCTACAGTTCAAGATACCATAGCGTATTCAAGTGGTGAAAATATAAAAACCTATGGCGGTCCAGAAGCTAGAGTTTCAGCTAGGTATTTGTTCACTCCTGATTTTTCTGTTAAAGCAAGTCTCAATAATTCTTACCAATTTTTACATACGCTTTCTAACAACAC
>NZ_JBDVOT010000126.1:0-13988 GCF_039968975.1 Maribacter sp.
AAAAGGGTCGCTAATTAGCGACCCTTTTTCATAAACTATAAATATTAAAATCTGACTAAATATCGCCCGATTCTATTTCACTTACTCTTAAGGTATTCACCATACCTTTATCTTTAATAGGCATTGCCGCAAGGCTAATGATCATATCACCAACTTGTAAGTATCCCTTATTGAAAGCTATACGGTTTACATCATCAACAGTATCATCTGTAGACACAAATTTATCATAGTAAAAAGCTTTTACACCCCATAACAAATTCAATTGTGTAAGTATTCTTCTGTTTGATGTAAATACCAAAATATGTGCACTTGGTCTCCAAGCAGAAATTTGAAAAGCAGTATATCCACTATTTGTTAAGGTTGAAATTGCCTTCGCCTCAATATCGTTTGCCATTGTAGCGGCATGGTAACAAATAGATTTAGTAATGAATCTCTTTGTACGAATATGTGGTGGATCATGCGGTACATGAATTAAATCTGACCCTTCTACGCTTTCTAAAATACTTGACATTTTTTCGATAACTTGAACAGGGTAATTACCTACAGAAGTTTCTCCAGATAGCATCACTGCATCTGCACCATCCATTACTGAATTGGCAACATCATTTACCTCAGCTCGTGTTGGCGTAAGGCTAGTAATCATTGTCTCCATCATTTGAGTTGCAATAATTACAGGTATTCTGGCTTTCTTAGCTCTTAGTACCAATTGCTTTTGAATCAACGGAACCTCATGTGCAGGAACTTCTACACCTAAATCTCCACGAGCTACCATTAAACCATCACAATAAGCAACAATTTTATCGATATTCTCTACAGCTTCTGGCTTTTCAATTTTAGCAATGATTGGAATTTTATGCTCAGAATGTTTATTGATAATGTTCTGAAGATCAATTAAATCTTGACTAAAACGAACAAAAGAAAGTGCGATCCAATCTACCTCTAAAGAAATAGCGAACTCTGCATCTTTGATATCTTTTGGGGTAAGTGCCGGTAAAGATATATTTGTATTAGGAAGGTTAACACCTTTTTTAGATTTTAACGGCCCACCTTGTATTACCTTGGCCAGAACCTCATCTTGTCCATTAGTTTTAACAACCTCGAACATTAATTTACCATCATCTAAAAGAATACGCTCCCCAGCTTTTACATCTCTTGGAAACTCTTTGTAATTCATGTAAACACGTTCGGCAGAACCTTCAAAAGGCTCACCCGTAACAAATGTTATTTCATCACCTGGGCTAACTACAACGTCACCTGCCATTACGCCTACACGTAATTTTGGTCCTTGTAAATCTGCTAAAATAGATGTGTACGTATCCATTTCATCATTTAACTCACGTATCATGTTTACGCGCTCTTTTACATCATCGTAATCTGCATGAGAAAAGTTAATTCTGAATACATCTACTCCTGCATCAATCATGCTCCTGAGTACCTCTTTCTTGCTAGTTGCAGGACCTAATGTCGCTACAATTTTCGTCTTTTTTACAGTTGGCATATTTAAAAAATTAGATTGTTCTTTGATTTTAGTTTGTCAGTACTTAATTCATATGCTGCCATAACTCTGGGCAACATTAATATGTTCTTTAATAAGGAGTTTATATCAACATCCTTCTCTGTTTCTATTTTTAATAGATAGTCAACATCTTTATACTCAGGTATGAGCCTAGGCATTTTATATGTTGTTTCATTCTTAAACAAATCGTCATGAACTATGAGCTCTTTTTCGGTACTATGATTGGCAATTAATATCCAATACATATCATTATACTCATCTTCCCATTCAAAAATGGGGAACGATTTATTCTCATCAAGAATAAAATTTTTTTTTGCTCTTACAAATTTTGCCTTAATAGTTTTATTTAAGCCGTAGGCCAATGCAAAATCTTCTAAGGTAGTGTGTAAAGCGATAAGGCTAAAAGATTCATCATAAAAATCATCATTTATTTTATAAGTCGTAGCCATACTTCAACAAAACGGTAAATATAGAACTTCTAAGCTATAAAGCCTAGTTAGATAAATTGATAAAAACACATTAAAAGTTAATAAAATGTTAGCTTTTTATCAATTTGTTAAATGATTAATTTCCCATTTTATCCTGCAAAGCAAAAAAGGCTCTTTTCGAAGCTCTTTCTTCAGCTTTCTTCTTTGAAGTTGCCCTTGCTTTTGCCACAACGCTACCACCTATTGAAAGTTTAACAGCAAAATGTTTTAAGGGGTCGTTGCCTGTGTCTTCATAAACATCGAAATCAAAAGTTTTCTTTTTCTTTTGACACCATTCGATTACCAAACTCTTATAACTTATGACCCTACCTTCTAATTGTTCAATATCAACATAGGGGTCTACGACTCTCTTATATATAAATTTTTCGCAGTATTTATAACCGCGATCCATATATATTGCGCCGACTAGAGCCTCGAACACATTACCATGTATATTTTGGCCAAAATGTGATTTTGGTATTCTACTTTCCACAAAATTAATCAAACCTAGGTCTTTACCTAACTCGTTTAAATGTTCTCTACTAACAATTTTAGATCGCATTTTAGTAAGATAACCTTCATCGCCCTCTGGTACTTCATTATAAAGATGCTTAGATATTATGGTACCTAACATAGAATCTCCTAAGAATTCTAAGCGTTCATAATTCATAGCATTACCCTCTTCATCTTTTTTATTCATTGACCTATGAAGAAAGGCTTTTTTATAAAAAGACAATGTTTTAGGCTTAAAACCTAAAATTTTGGTTATTCCCAAAAAAAAATCCCCATCCTCTTTTGGATGGGAATTAAATAAGTTTGTGGGAAATGACATAAAACTAATTAATCAATTTTCTTAAAAACCACACATGCATTGTGTCCACCAAAACCGAATGTGTTACTCATGGCAACTTTTACATCTCGTTTTTGAGCTTTGTTCAATGTAAGGTTTAAACTAGGATCTATATTCTCATCTACCGTGGTATGGTTAATGGTTGGCGGTACAACACCATGCTCCATTGCCAATATCGATGCAATTGCTTCGATAGCGCCAGCCGCACCTAATAAGTGACCGGTCATAGACTTGGTAGAATTGATATTTATTTTCTTGGCATGTTCACCAAATACCTTGGTAATTGCCTTAAGTTCCGCTACATCACCTAAAGGTGTTGAAGTACCATGAGTGTTTATGGCATCAACATCTTCAATTGACATACCTGCATCTCTTAAACAATTTTCCATTACTCTAACTACACCAATACCATCTGGGTGTGGCGCCGTCATATGGTAAGCATCGCTTGACATACCGCCACCTGCTACTTCTGCATATATTTTTGCTCCTCTAGCAACAGCGTGCTCATATTCTTCAAGAACCAAAGCTCCTGCTCCTTCACCTAAAACAAAACCATCTCTGGTTGCATCAAAAGGTCTTGAAGCCGATTCAGGACTATCGTTTCTTGTTGATAATGCATGCATTGCTCCAAAACCACCCATACCTGCAATGGTTACAGCTGCTTCACTACCACCGGTTACAATAACATCACAATGACCTAAACGTATATAGTTCAAGGCATCTATCATTGCATTGGCCGAAGAGGCACAAGCTGAAACTGTTGTATAGTTAGGACCCATAAAACCATGTTTTATAGATATGTTACCCGGTGCTATATCAGCAATCATCTTTGGTATAAAAAATGGATTGAATCTTGGTGTACCATCACCATTGGCAAAATTCATGACCTCGTTCTGGAAAGTTTCCAATCCTCCGATTCCTGCTCCCCAAATTACACCAACACGAAATTTATCAACTTTTTCTAAATCTAATTTAGAATCAAAAATAGCTTCGTCAGAAGATACAAGTGCATACTGTGCAAATCTATCTAACTTACGGCCTTCTTTTCTTTCAAAGTGATCTTCGGTCTTGTAATCCTTTAGCTCACATGCAAATTTTACCTTGAATTTTTCCGTATCGTAATAAGTAATTGGTGCTGAGCCACTTTTACCGTTGACCAGTGCATTCCAATACTCCTCAATATTATTACCTATTGGGGTAAGTGCCCCCAAACCTGTAACTACAACTCGCTTTAACTGCATTTAACTTTTATTTGTTTAAATCTAAACCAAGCGTAAATTAAAAAAAATTATCCATGCGGAGCGTTTACCACATGGATAATTTGAATTCTATTTAAGAAAACATGCTTTACTTCGCTTCTTCTATATAGCTGATCGCTTGACCAACAGTTGCGATATTCTCAGCTTGATCGTCTGGAATTTGAATATCAAATTCTTTTTCGAACTCCATTATCAACTCTACTGTGTCTAATGAATCTGCGCCTAAATCGTTAGTAAAGCTAGCCTCGGTTACCACTTCGTTTTCATCAACTCCTAATTTATCAACGATGATAGCTTTAACTCTTGATGCAATGTCTGACATAATAATATTTGTTTTAAAAATTTAAATTGAAGGCAAAAATAAAAAACTTTGGTTTAATTACACTAATTGTCGTTAAAATGTATGGTAATTTAATAAAATTAAAGACATGTGCTGTAATTTTACCATATTAATATTTTGTTTCGGTAACGTTGATAAAAGGTATTAAAAAGTAGTGAGGTATTAGAACTGTAAATGGTAATCGTTTTTTTCTAAATTCTGACAAGCTTTAAATTTGCTTTATTTGCCGATTTTAATTTCATTGTTCGCTCTCTTAAAAAGACCACTTCTATTGAAAACCAAAAAAATTATTCTTTTTGCCTCAGGTTCAGGATCTAATGTTGAAAACATTGCCAACTATTTTAAACTCCGCAAAGATGTTACTATATGCTGTGTATTAACTAACAAAAGCGATGCCAAAGTCATTGAACGCTGTAACAGACTTGAAATTAATGCCTTATTTTTCAATAGACAGGCATTTACTAAAAGCGACTTTATTCTTAATATGTTACAGTCTTTAGAACCTAACCTTATAGTATTGGCCGGCTTTTTATGGAAAATACCAGAATCTATCACCAATGCTTTCCCAAAGCAGATTATAAATATTCACCCTGCACTGTTGCCTAAATATGGCGGCAAAGGTATGTATGGCATGAACGTTCATAATGCAGTCAAAGAGCATAAAGAGACCGAAACCGGTATTACCATACATTATGTAAATGCACATTATGATGAAGGGGCGATTATTAAACAAGCAAAAGCAACTCTTACCAATAACGACACTGCAGAAGATATTGCTGCCAAGGTTCATCAACTAGAATATGAGTACTTCCCAAAAGTTATTGACGAAATTTTAGCGATACAATAATGGCGAAAAAGGGAAAATTCTATGTTGTTTGGAAAGGTAAAAAGCCAGGCATCTTTGATTCATGGAAGGAATGCAAAAAATCTATTGCAAACTATGCCGGTGCAGAATACAAATCTTTTGAATCTTTTGAAGTCGCCAAAAAAGCCTACAATGGTAATTATGCCGATTTTAAAGGAAAGAAAAAAAACACTTCTACCTTATCTAAAGAAGAATTGGCAAAAATAGGTTTGCCAAATTACCATTCCATTTCTGTTGATGCGGCTTCTAGCGGAAACCCCGGAGTTATGGAATACCAAGGTGTAGATACCAAAACGGGTAAAAAACTATTTAAACAAGGACCTTTTCCTCAAGGCACCAATAATATTGGAGAGTTTTTAGCACTGGTCCATGGACTAGCATTTTTGAAAGAGCGCAATAGTGACCGCATTATCTACACAGATTCTAGAACGGCCATGAGTTGGGTGCGCAAAAAAAAATGTAATACCAAATTAACAGCATCTACCAAAAACAAAAATCTTTTTGAGCTCGTAGCTAGAGCTGAGGACTGGTTAAAGAAAAATAAATACACTACCGTTATCGTAAAATGGGAAACAAAGGCTTGGGGAGAAATTCCTGCTGATTTTGGTAGGAAATAATTGGCATTTTATATCAACAATTCACCTTTGATAACTATTACAATTTGTATTTGAAAAACCATTTTAATTAGCCCTTCAAAATCGTATATTTGCAGCTTAAATTTTTACAATTTTATGGGCAAGCTTTTAATAGTAGGTACTGTCGCTTTTGACGCCATCGAAACTCCTTTTGGCAAAACAGATAAAATTTTAGGCGGCGCAGCCACCTATATTGGATTAGCCGCATCTCAATTCGAGGTTGATTCAGCCATTATATCTATAGTCGGTGATGATTTACAACAAGAATATTTAGATCTTTTAACCGATAGAGGTATTGACATTTCTGCTTTAGAAATCGTAAAAGGTGGTAAGACATTCTTTTGGAAAGGTAAATACCATAACGATTTAAATTCTAGAGACACCTTAGTTACAGAACTAAATACTTTAGAAGACTTTAACCCTGTTGTTCCTGAAAATTACAATGATGCAGATGTTGTAATGTTGGGCAACCTTCACCCAATTGTTCAATTAGGTGTGATCAACCAAATGAAAAAACGACCTAAATTAATCATCTTGGACACCATGAATTTTTGGATGGACAACGCCCTAAATGATTTAATGGAAGTTATTAAACAAGTAGATGTACTAACTATTAATGATGAGGAAGCTAGACAATTAACTGGCGAATACTCTTTAGTTAAGGCAGCACAGAAGATTTTTACCATGGGTCCAAAATACGTGGTGATCAAAAAAGGAGAACACGGCGCCTTATTATTTAACGAAGACCAAATTTTCTTTGCACCGGCATTACCTTTAGAAGAGGTTTTTGACCCTACAGGTGCAGGTGATACGTTTGCAGGTGGCTTTTCAGGATACTTGGCAGCGACCAATGATAGCTCTTTTGAAAATATGAAGAAGGCTATTATTCATGGATCTAATTTAGCATCCTTTAGTGTAGAGAAATTTGGCACAGAAAGAATGATTGATTTAGATCGAAAAGAAATTAGAGAGAGGCTGCATCAGTTTAAAAAACTGACTCAGTTTGACATAGAATTACAATAATACCTTAGCCCCAAAATATTTTGGGGTTTTTTTAATACCAAAAACAATGAGTGACGCAATTAAGCATGAGTGTGGTATTTCTGTAATACGGTTGTTAAAACCCTTAGAGTATTACAAGGAAAAGTATGGAACAGCATTTTATGGTGTAAATAAAATGTATCTAATGATGGAAAAACAGCACAATCGTGGTCAAGACGGTGCGGGTTTCGCCAGTATTAAATTAGATGTTAAACCAGGGGAACGTTACATGAGTCGCGTACGTTCTTGTCAGCAGCAACCTATACAAGATATTTTTGCCCAAATCAACGATCGTATTAATACGGAACTTAAAGAGCATCCGGAGTATGAAGATGATGTGGCATTGCAAAAAAAGCATATACCTTATATAGGAGAACTACTTTTAGGACATGTACGTTATGGTACATTTGGCAAAAACAGTATTGAAAGTGTACACCCATTCTTAAGACAGAACAATTGGATGCACCGTAACCTTATCGTTGCAGGTAATTTCAATATGACCAATGTTCATGAACTGTTCGACAATCTTATTCAGCTAGGACAGCACCCAAAAGAAATGGCAGATACCGTTACGGTAATGGAAAAGATTGGTCACTTTCTTGATGATGCGGTTGCTAAATTATACAAGCAAATAAAAAAAGAAGGTTACACAAAACAAGAAGCCTCCCCAATAATTGCCGAACGCTTAAAGGTGTATAAAATATTAAAAAGAGCTGCCAAAAATTTTGACGGTGGTTATACTATGGCGGGTTTGTTAGGCCATGGTGATGCTTTTGTACTTAGAGACCCTAGCGGAATTAGACCTGCGTATTACTACAGAGATGATGAAGTTGTCGTAGTAGCATCAGAAAGACCAGCTATACAAACGGTTTTCAATGTGCCTTATGATGAAGTAAAAGAGTTAGACCCAGGTGCCGCAATCATCATTAAAAAAGATGGCACAAGCGATATTAAACAAATTCAAGAACCTAAAGAGCGTAAAGCCTGTTCTTTTGAACGTATTTATTTCTCTAGGGGTAGTGATAAAGAAATTTACCAAGAACGTAAAGCTTTAGGTAAATTAGTATTTCCTCAGATTTTAGAATCTATAAACGAGGACATTAAAAATACCGTGTTCTCATACATACCAAATACGGCAGAAACTTCTTTCTACGGTATGGTGAAAGAAGCTCAAAACTATCTGAACAAGAAAAAGGAAGAGCAAATATTAGCTTTGGGTACTGGTATTACCGGTGAACAATTACATGAAATATTAGATGTAAGACCAAGAATAGAGAAAGTAGCCATTAAAGATGCAAAACTGAGAACTTTCATTACTCAAGACAGTAGCAGAGATGACTTGGTAGCCCATGTTTATGACATATCATATGGTTCAGTAAAAAAAGGGGACAATCTTGTTATAATTGATGATAGTATTGTTCGTGGCACAACGCTTAAAAAGAGTATTCTAAGAATATTGGACAGATTATCACCTAAGAAAATTATCGTGGTATCATCTGCTCCGCAAATAAGATACCCGGATTGCTATGGTATTGATATGGCAAAACTGGAAGACTTTATTGCTTTCAAAGCAGCATTGGCATTACACGAAGACAACAACTCAATGCACATTGTAGAAGATATCTATAAAAAATGCTTAACTCAAGTTGATAGTCATGATAATGATGTCATCAACTACGTGAAAGAATTCTATGCTCCGTTTACGGCAAAGGAGATTTCTAAGAAAACCGGTGAGTTATTAAGTCCTGACGGAATAAAAGCAGAAGTTTCCATTATTTACCAAACTATTGAAAACTTACACGAGGCATGCCCTAAGAATTTAGGAGATTGGTATTTTACCGGTAATTACCCAACACCAGGTGGAAACAGAGTAGTTAATAGAGCATTCATAAACTTTTACGAAGGAAATAATGAACGGGCTTATTAAATAATATATCGATGAAATGCACTTGCTTTGTGTATTTCATCGACGAATATAGCATTTTATCGACTGAATGGTCGATTTGACTTAACCAGCTTTACTTTTAGAGCTACCATAGCATAAGTAGGTTAAGTTCATGGTAAGATTTGGGGCAAAAAAGGTGGAGATTTCTCCGCCTTTTTTATTTTCTAATATTTCATACGGTACAGTATTGTAATCCGTTTCTTCACATTACCCTCTTTAACGTTATTACGAGACGTTCAGCCAATACCTTTTACATTGATTAGCATGCAGATTACATTTACAGAACCATAGCATAAGTAGGTTAAGTTCATGGTAAGATTTGGGGAAAAAGGCGGAGCTATGCTCCGTCTTTTTATTTTATACTAATTTCTATCTCCACCAGTATACTAATCATCCTCAATATTTAAATCTAGTAGTACAACCTAAGTTTGTGACGTACAACGATCAGCTTATCATAAAATAGTGAATGCATATATATTTACAGAACCATAGCATAAGTAGGTTAAGTTCATGGTAAGATTTGGGGAAAAGACGGAGCTATGCTTCGTCTTTTTATTTTATACCAATTGGCTTATAAAACAGCTAGTTACCCCTTACAACCCACCCCTATAAAAACATCTTCATCTAAATAAAAGTTAATTTTTTTCTCAAAAATCCTTTTTTTATTTACTCAATACCAGTAATTTAGTCTTGCCATAGCATAAGTAGGTTAAGTTTATGGTAAGATTTGGGACGAAAAGGGTGGAGACTTCTCCGCCCTTTTCTATTTTAAAACCAAAAAAAACCACTCATGAATAATTCATAAGTGGTTTCTTACAAGATAGTTAAGAATATTTCTACTCTTTCTTATTTGTTACTTGCGTATCTTTTTGATACCTCATCCCAGTTAATGATATTGAAAAATGCTTCAATATAGTCTGGTCTCTTGTTTTGGTAATTTAAGTAATATGCATGTTCCCAAACGTCTAATCCTAAGATTGGCTGTCCTCCACATTCAACACCTGGCATTAAAGGATTATCTTGATTTGGTGTAGAACATACCTCTACTTTACCACCTTCATGAACACATAACCATGCCCAACCAGAACCAAATCTAGTACCTGCCGCCGTAGTAAATTTATTTTTGAATTCTTCAAAAGAACCATAAGCGCTATCAATTGCAGCTGCTAATTCTCCACTTGGCTTTCCGCCTCCGTTTGGAGATAAGATTGTCCAGAACAAAGAATGATTATAAAATCCGCCACCATTATTTCTAACAGCACCGTTACTCATATCCAAACCAGTTAAAATATCCTCTATAGACTTACCATCAAGGTCCGTACCTTCAATAGCAGCATTTAACTTCGTTGTATAACCGTTATGATGTTTTGTATGATGTATTTCCATTGTCCTTGCATCAATATGAGGCTCAAGAGCATCATAAGCGTAAGGCAATTTTGGTAGTTCAAAAGCCATAATTTATGTATTTTTAGATTTATATTAATTGTATTTCAAAGTTACGGATTTTAACATTTATATTCACGTAATAATTTGTTAAGAACTGTACAGGAATCCTTAATTTGCGGTAAAAATCTGTGTCTAGTAATTCTTTTACCATATACAATGCTTCTGCGGGATCTGGCAAAACCTATGCTCTTGCCAAGGTATACTTGAAAATTATACTGGCTTCTCCTCAAAATTTTAGAAAGATTTTAGCTATCACATTTACCAACAAAGCGGTAAATGAAATGAAACATAGAATCTTGAACAGCTTGTTCGAATTCTCTAATACCACGTCTATTGAAGATGCAAATCCGTTATTCAATGACATCTTAAATGAAACTAGTTATACCTTTGAAGAATTACCCGCACTAAGCAAACTTCGGTTAAAACAAATATTACACAATTACGCCTTTTTTGATATTTCTACCATTGATAAGTTTACACACAGACTAATAAGAACTTTTGCAAAAGACTTAAAAATCCCGCAAAATTTTGAGGTGGTACTTGATGTGGATCTTCTTTTACAAGAAGCCGTTGAACGTGTAATCAGCAAAGCAGGTGAAGACCCAGAATTCACAAAGGTGCTTTTAGATTTTGCTTTAGAAAAAATTGAAGATGACCGTAGCTGGGATATTGGATTCGATCTTTTAAAAATAGGCAAACTCATTTTCGATGAAAACAATGCAGAACATTTAAAGCAATTAAAAGATGTTGAATTAGGCGACTTCCTAAAATTACAAACACATCTTAAAAAACAAACAAAAACTCTAGAGGCACGTATTATTGAACTAGCCTCTGCTTCTATTGATACTATCACTGCAACAGGATTAGACCTTAAAGATTTCCCAAGAGAAACATTACCTAATCATTTTAAGAAAATAATAGCCGGCAACTTTACGCCTACCCAACTATACAATAACAAACTAGAGGATAATTTAATTCAAGGCAAAATTGTAAAAGCTACTGTTAAAAATGCACCAGAAGATTTAGCTCCACAACTACTTCAGCATTACCAAGCCATAAAGCAATTGATTTATAAAAGGGGACTCTATGCCAATATCAATAGAAACATTATCCCTTTTGCATTGTTGAACGCCATTCAAAAAGAACTGAAGATTATTCAAGAAGAAAAAGACCAACTGTCTATTTCAGAATTCAACACCCTAATTGCCAAAGAGGTCAAGGATCAACCTGCACCGTTTATTTACGAGCGACTTGGAGAAAAGTACCGTCATTACTTTATAGATGAATTCCAAGATACTTCACAAATGCAATGGGAAAACCTCATTCCTTTAATTGGGAGTGCCATGGAGGGTGAAGATGAATTAGGAAGCACCGGCTCCCTATTTTTGGTGGGCGACCCAAAACAAGCTATTTATAGATGGCGTGGTGGTAAAGCAGAACAGTTTCTAGAACTGGCAACACACCAAACGCATCCGTTTACCATAGCATCAGACCTGGTAACTTTACCCAAAAACTACAGAAGTTATGCAGAAGTCATCAATTTCAACAACAACTTTTTTCAAAGTATAAGTCCATTTTTAGAGAACGACATTTACCAAGAGTTCTTTAAAAAAGGAAATACCCAAGAAACCAATCAGAAAGAAGGTGGCTATGTACATATCTCCCTGTTAGAAGAAGATAACGATGACGAATATGCTGCAAACACCTTAGCGACTATTCAGCAATGCTTAGACCAAGGCTACACCTACAGTGACATCTGTATTATCATTAGAAAGAAAAAGCATGGTCTACTGTTGGCAGATTTTTTAATGCAGCATAAAATACCTGTTGTTTCGTCTGACTCTTTGTTACTTAGCGAAAGTGCAAAAGCAATTTTCTTGGTGCAGCTTATTCGATATATGGTTCAGCCTACTGAACAAGAGATTCAATATGAGATTTTAAATTTTCTATCTGAAGGAAAAAGTGATAAACACGCTTATATATATGAGAACCTTGGCAAGCTAGATGACCACCTGTTAGAAGTATATGGATTTGATGCTTCTAAACTTAGACAGGCTTCGGTGTTTGACGGATTAGCTTATGCCATAAAAACTTTTGACCTCATCCCTTCTTCAGATGCTCACCTTTCTGCTTTTATGGATCTTGTTTTTGACGTGGAACAGAAATATGGTTCAGATATGCAGTCTTTTTTAGATTATTGGGACAAGAAAGGTAATTCGGCAAGCATTAGTACACCAGAAAATATTGAATCGGTACAGATCATGACCATTCACAAATCTAAAGGTTTAGAGTTTCCGGTAGTTATTTTTCCATATGCCGATTCTAACGTTTATGAAGAAATTGATCCTAAATTATGGCTTCCGGTAAATAAAGAGGAATTTCTCGGCTTTTCTGAAGTTCTCATCAATAAAAAGCAAGAAGTACAAGAATATGGCGAGCTAGAATCTTTGCTGTATGAAATAGACCATCAGAAATTACAGCTAGATGCTTTCAACCTTTTGTACGTAGTACTTACCAGAGCGGTTAAAGCACTATTTATCATTAGCGCCAACAAACTAGATAAAAAGGGCGAACACAATACCAATTACTACTCTGGGCTATTTATTCATTTTTTAAAGAGTATTGGCGAATATCAACAAGATAAATTATCATATGATTTTGGTGAATTACCGCTACAAAGTACTAAAAAGCAAACTAGTACAGATCAATTAACTATACCTTATATATATACCAATAAAAATAGACCCGATTTTAAGATTCTTGCCCTAGCAGGTACTTTATGGGATGAAGGTTTAGATATTGCCATTAATCAAGGTAATGTTATACATTATATATTAGGCGCTATTTACACGACCTCGAATTTAGATAGAGCAGTACAAATGGCACTACAAAAAGGACTGATCAAAGAACAAGAAGTAAACGGGATAAAGGAAATTGTAAAAAAGGTCATCTTTCATAAAGATTTGACGCAATTTTACCAAAGTGATGTAGAGGTATTAAATGAACGCGACTTATTACTTGCAGATGGTACCGTTCAAAGACCAGATAGGGTAGTGATTAAAAATAACCACGCTACCATTATAGATTATAAAACTGGGGAACAAAACACCAAATACCATCATCAAATAAATGCATATGCCCAAAGTTTTTCAAATATGGGTTACACAATTGATCACAAAATCATTGTATACATTAATACAGAAATAGAATTAGATTATATATAAAGGAATATGTACGGAAAAATCAAAGAACATTTACAGCAAGAAATTGAGAACATTAAAAATGACGGACTCTTTAAAGAGGAAAGGGTAATTGTTTCTCCACAAGATGCCGTTATAAAAATTAATACAGGACAAGAGGTTATAAATTTTTGTGCCAATAATTATTTAGGTCTTTCATCTCACCCAGATGTTATACAAGCCGCTAAAGATGCTATGGATACACATGGCTTTGGTATGTCTTCTGTTCGTTTTATCTGTGGTACACAAGATATTCATAAAACCTTAGAACAAAAGATTGCACATTTCTATGGCACAGAGGATACAATATTATATGCTGCTGCCTTTGATGCTAATGGCGGAGTGTTTGAACCTTTGCTTACTGCAGAAGATGCCATCATATCTG
>NZ_JBDVOT010000127.1:0-4121 GCF_039968975.1 Maribacter sp.
AACAGAATTAGGAATTGCATTGGCAAACAGAGGTCATGAAATTCATTTTATTACTTATAAACAACCTGTTCGTTTAGAGCTGTTGAGTAATAAAATATTCTTTCATGAAGTTCATGTGCCAGAATATCCACTTTTTCATTATCAACCTTATGAACTTGCATTATCTAGTAAGTTGGTTGATACTATAAAACTACATAAAATTGACCTTTTACATGTGCATTATGCAATACCACATGCATACGCAGGGTATATGGCAAAGAAGATGTTAGAAGAAGAAGGTATTTATGTGCCAATGATTACAACGTTGCATGGTACGGATATTACCTTAGTAGGTAAACATCCTTTTTATAAGCCTGCAGTTACCTTTAGCATCAATCAATCAGATGTGGTAACCTCTGTTTCAGAAAGTTTAAAACAAGGTACATTAGATACGTTTGATATTCACGGTGATATAGAAGTTATACCTAATTTCATAGATGCGAAAAAATATAGTACATCTTTTACCGATTGTCAAAGGTCAAACATGGCGACTGAAGAAGAGCGCATAGTAACGCATATAAGTAACTTTAGAAAGGTAAAGCGTATACCAGATGTTATTAAAATTTTTAGTAAAATACAATTAGATATACCTTCAAAATTAATCATGGTAGGTGAAGGACCAGAGAAAGCAGGAGCTGAACGTTTAAGTGAAGAATTAGGTATAGCGGATAAAGTTATTTTCTTAGGAAATAGTAATGAGATAGACAAAATCTTATGTTTTTCAGATTTATTTCTTTTGCCTTCACAGTCAGAAAGTTTTGGTCTTGCTGCATTGGAAGCTATGATAAACAAAGTTCCGGTAATTTCTAGTAATGCAGGTGGTATACCAGAAGTGAATACGGAAGGCGTTAGCGGCTTTTTAAGTGATGTAGGTGATATTAGCGATATGGCAGCAAAAGCTATTACCATATTAAAGAATGATAGTGTTCTAGAACGTTTTAAACTTAATGCTTTAAAAGAAGCACAACGTTTTGATATTCAAAAAGTAGTACCGCTATATGAAGAGGTTTACGAAAGAGCTTACAATGGTAGATTCAAGAATGCTTAGATGTGCTATTTGTTTATTTTTAGTAATAATACAATTAAGTTCTTGTAAAAGTACAGCGCAAAGAAACTCACAAGAATCTAATGATTTGGGTTTGGAACTTCTTTTAAATGAAAATTATAGTGGCTTTGAAGAAGAACAATATATTCTGATAAAAAACCAAAAAGAATTAAATGCTTTTTATGGTATAATAAACCGTACCAGAAAGCCAGGTTTGACACCTCCTTCAATAGATTTTACTACCGAAATGATTCTTATTTGGTGTGGTAATAGCAGTGCGTCAAGTTTTGCTAATCTAAAACTGATTGAAAATGATGAGTTTTTAAAGATACACAAGCTTGATTCTAACATTTCTAAAAAAGAAAGTAAGCTGGTAGTTAGCCCTTTTAGTATGTATAAACTTCCATTAAGTGCTAAAACGCTAAAAATTGAAAAGTAACTAGTCGATAATTACTCTACATTCAACCATCAAACGAATATAATTGCGGTATACAGTAATTTTTTGTCAACTATCTCACTTGCAATTAATTTTACATTTTATAACCCAAATTTTTTATTATGAAAACTTCTAAAATTTATAGTTTTTTATTTTTGTTCATGCTTTCATCGGTCACTTTTGCTCAAGATGAACTTCAAATTACGGCTAAGGATAGTATTGTACAAAGCTCTTGGATTTTTGGAGTTGGCTTAAATGCAGTAGATGATTCAGGTAATGTTTTTGATGGTATCTTCAATGTAAGTGAAGAATGGAATATTGTACCTTTTCCATCAAGAGTAAGTATTGGAAAGTATTTTAAAAGCGGACTTGGTTTAGAAGCAATAGGTACTTATAATGAGTATAAGGAAGGAAATATAATTGATGGAGAAATTAATTTAGAGGACATTAGTTATTTTGGTATTGATGGTAGAGTTACCTATGATATTAATAAAATAATTGGAGAGACTGGTTGGTTTGACCCTTATGTAGGTATTGGCGCTGGTTATACTGATGCGAATAACAAAGGTAGAGGAACTTATAATGCAGTTGTAGGTTTTAGAACTTGGTTTTCAGATAGATGGGGGTTAGACTTTAATTCTACTGGTAAATGGGCAATGAGCCAAGGAGAAGGCGCAACCAATCATATACAACATGCTGCAGGGGTTGTTTATCAATTCGGGATTGAAAAAGGTCTTTCTAAAAGAGGTGAAGAGAAATTAGAATTATTAGCTGCAATTGAAAAAGAAAAGCAACGCCAAACAGATTCTATCAATGAGGTAAATCGTTTAAAAGATGAAGCCTTATTGGCAGAAAGGCTTAAGAAGCAGCAAGAAGCAGATGCATTGGCTGCTGAAGAGAAAGCAAAAGTAGATGCGATGAATAAGCGTAAAGCAGAAATTAAATCGAAGATTGAAGATTTAGGTAATGTGTATTTTGCTTTGAATTCATCTGTAGTGAATTCTTCATCAAAAAAGGTCTTAGATTCTTTAGCTCAAGTTTTAGAAGAAATACCGACATTAAAATTGAAGATTACTTCTCATACAGATTCTAGGGGAACATCTAAATATAATGACTGGCTGTCTCAACGAAGAGTTGATAAAACTAAGGCTTACTTGATTTCTAAAGGTGTTTCTGACGATAAGTTAGCAACTGAAGCATATGGGGAATCAATGTTATTAAATGATTGTGATGATGACACTTATTGTCCAGAAGAGAAACATGCTATAAACAGACGTTCAGAGTTTGTTATTCAAGAATTTTAAGAGCTATTTACATATTTAAAAGTCCGATGGATGTTTATCATCCCACGGGCTTTTTTTATACTTTAGATTGAATAATAGTACTTTTTCTTTATAAGGTAAAATCAATGATTTTAACCTACACTGAAGGAAAAGACTTCAGAGGTAGATTCATTTCCGGCACTGTCTTTTGTTACAATTTTCCAATAGTAGATTTTACCAGCTTCAACAGGAATGTCATTGTATCTTGAAGATGTGATATCAGACTCATAAATATCAGGATCTTCTATTTCTCCAAAATATAAATCATGTGATGTTACATCATTGTCTGGATTTTCTGATTTCCAGATTAGGTTTACAGTAGTACTTGTTTGAGAAATGGAAGCTCCATTAACCGGAGAGATAGCCGTTGCTGCTAATGATGAAGACGAGTCGATATCTGGACCATTAAAATAAAATGACCAAGTAGAACTTTTGCTATCTAATATTCCTGTGACAAACCAAGAATATTCGTTATCTCTTTGCAGAGTTATAGCAGATTCAGATTCTAAGCTTTCGTATATAATAGTGTCATTGTTATTTGAATTGATGAGATGTAGATTGTATGGACTATAATCATTTTCACTTTTATTTGACCATTCAAATATTAGTCTACTTTCTGTTTGAGTAACATTTATACCTTCATTAATTACAGATTCATTTTCGGGATAGAGTAATAAAATATCTATTCCATCATCTATTGGCTCTGTATCGGCATATTCTAATACATCCATATCAACACCGCACGATTGAATTATAGTTACTACAAAAAATAAAATCAATCCTTTTTTCATTTTATATAAGTTTGAAAGAAACTTTATCTCTAATAATCTTCAAATATGAAATTCATAGGAAGAATAGTTATTCATTTTTATCGACTTAACAAGAATGGATAAATTGTTGATTACAATATTTAAACTTCTAATCCTGTAAAAATAGCTATTTCAATGAGATTTTCTGCAAGAAAATTTATAGCTAATAAAAACCCTTCTGTCCTCAAGTTATCAGTTATTGAGGGATTTAAAAATGTAATAATTTTTAAACTGCCAAATTAGAAATATATTAGATTCGAATTTGCTTTTAGCTAAATAGATTTGAGAAATGAAACAATTTTTGAACTGAGGGGGTTTGATTTTTAGTTAGTTGTTGAATAAAAAAAGTCGGCAACTAAGAGTAGAAGCCGACTTTAAAATCAGTTATTTTATAGACTACTGTCTTAAAAGTGGGATGATTTGATTAGATCCACCTTTTGAAATACTTAAATAGTAAACACCTTTCGTTT
>NZ_JBDVOT010000128.1:0-8823 GCF_039968975.1 Maribacter sp.
ACGGTTATCAATATATTTAAGCGAGTTTTCTACCAATAACCATTTAAAGGTTTTAATATCGGTAGGACTTTCGCTTAATTGAAAGACCATATGTAGATAATTTCCAATTATGGCAAAATTGGAAAATATCGTATTTCTATAATATTTATATAAGTTGGTAAAATCAGACTTAAAAGTTTCGTCATCTAACAAGTTAAGATCAGAAGCTTTAAAACTATTGTCTACAAAAGTGTAACTACTAAAAACATCTTTAATGTTTATTTCAGTTCTAAGTCCAAAATGAACGTTATACCCAAACAGACAGGTGTCACCAAAAGAAACGATATCTCTTGCTATACAATTGTTTTCCGTATTGATTCTATCATTAGCAATAAGTTTGGTCTCTAATGATCCAAAAACGGTTTTTCTATCATCATTTAGCTCAATCAGTTTACTCTGTAATAGTTCCTTCTGCTTTTGCAGTCGGTTTTTAATTACATCATAAGTACCGCCATCTAAAATATGTTCTTCCGTTTTGTCTGTTCGGGATTCTTCTGCCATAAAAATAACAAGGCTTTAGTATTACATTAATAATTCACTTAAAAACTCTAGACACTATGTTATTTTAGCTTTTTATCGCCCATACCTAATCCTTTAGCAAGATTAAATAGGTTGCTAAATAACGTCTGCTCATCGCTGTCATTAGACTTAGATTTTAAGTCCATCAGTAAATTAGCAATAGTTACATTTTTAAGGTCCTCAGATGAAATACCGTATTTATCCGCGAATTCTTTAACCTTTTCCAATAGATTACCTTTAACGTCGTCACTGCCTAAAATAGCATCTTTTACGTCTTGTATATTGGTACTGTTCTCTACCAATCTATCATAACCTTTACCTTTTGTAATCTGTCCGATAATTTGATCAAAGAACATAGTCTCACCACCTACAATATCAATTTTGGCAGCTTTTAATGCATCACCAATAACCTGGGCTTGTGCATCTGCAATATCTTTCTGAATATTAATCTGCGCAAGATCTATTTGTAATTCTTTATCTAAACGCAACTTAAACTCTTCGTGCTCTTTACCAACACCATCTAGTTTCTTCATTGCATTTGCCTTTTCTTCAATACCAGCGGCATCTGCTAAAGCTTTTTCTTTGATTACATCAGCCTCTGCCAATCCGTCTTTACGTTTTGCTTCTGCTTTAGCTTCAATACCGGTAGCTTCAGCTTTTGCTTTTTTCTCAATGATGATTGCTTGTACAATTCCCTCACGCTCAAAAGCATCAGCTTTAGCATGCATCACCTGAGCTTCAGACATACCAACAGTTGCTTCTTCTTTTGCTGTTGCTTCAGCCAAAATTTTACGGGCTTCTGCTTCTTTCTCACTAGCTTCTTTATGTGCCAATGCTTCAATATTGATTTCTTCCGCTTTTTGTTTAGCAGCCTCTTTTTGAGCCTCTGCAGCTTTAATCGTTTTAATTAAGTCTTCTTGAGCGTTTGCTTCGGCAATCGTAATTTTCACTTGTTTCTCACGATCTGCAGTTTTGAAAGCTTGAATATCTTTCATGTTTTCTTGCTCTTCCACTACTCCTTTTTCAAGGGTAACACGATCACGAATAACATCTTGAATATTTTTCTTCTCAACTTCAACAACTTTCTCTTTTTCAATCTGCGCAAGAGTAACAACTCTTTCTCTTTCCGTAGCCTCTAAAAGTCTGTCTTTTTCAACTCTTTCCGTTTCAACTGCATCGGTACGTTGTTTGTTCTTTAACGCAACAATAATTTGACGCTCCATGTTCTCTTCAGCAACCTTCACCTTTTCACGAGTGGCAATACGGGCAGTTTCTGATTTCAACAATTCTTCTTCAGAAACCTTTAAAATTTCAGCTTCTTCGCGAGACTTGATATTTGAGATTTCTCTTTTTTGCTGTTCTTCTTTTTCAGCTAACTGCTTGTCTAGTTCTAAAATAGCCTCACGCGCCTCAACATCTTGTTTACGGATTACTTTCTCTTCATCACGCTTAATAAGGTTGGCTTTAATGTTTTGTGCAGCGGTTAAATCTGTAATTTTCTTAATACCTTCAGCATCAAGAATATTATCTGCTTTTAGATGTGACACGGCAGTTTGCTCCAGATAATCTATGGCGCAATCTTCTAAGGTGTAACCGTTTAGGTCAATTCCGATAATATCAACAATTTCATCTCTAAACTCTCTACGAGCTTCATATAATTGAATAAAGTCGAATTTCTTACCAACGGTTTTTAAGGCTTCAGAAAACTTGGCTTCAAAAAGCTCTTCAAGAGTTTCTTGCTTAGAAGCTCTTTGCACACCAATGGTCTGAGCAACTTTTTTAATAAGGTCTACTTCGTTATTTACCCTAACAAAGAAGGCAACTTTAATATCTGCACGCATGTTATCCTTGCAAATTAAACCTTCTGTAGCAAGTCTTTCAATTTGTATTTTCTTTACTGAAATATCCATTACTTCAACACGGTGAAATACGGGTACAACGTAAAGACCTTTGTCCGTAGCTACTTTAGTTCCTCCAAAACCTGTTCTGACCAAGGCTTGACCTTGATGAACTTTCTTGTAGAACATAGCAATAATTGCAAAATAAACAATGATAAGGAAGAGGATTACTCCCAGACCAATACCGATAATTGAAAAGATGGATTCCATAAATGATTTAAGTTTTATTGGTTATAAGATTGTACTAAAAAGTGTGTATGATCCGCAGATCTTTTGATAATTAATACCGAGCTACCGTAGGTTAACGGCTTACGGTCTAATGATTTTACGTAAATAGAATGGCTATTACCTTCTGCTTTAACTTCTGCATTTCCCATTTTATCTTCACTAATGTTTGATAACAATATAGCTTGCCTTCCTAAAAAATCTACAGGCGCATCGCCATCTTTGTTCAGGTGCTTAAAGAAACCTTTAAACGGGGTGGTAAATAGCTTGTTAACAAATAGTGCTGGAAAAAATGCAGCTAACATAATTATGAAACCTATATAGTTTTCATAAGTAAACGTAATGGTGGTCAGTAAGGTTGTCATCAACCACCAAACAAATATCCAGCAGGTAAATGTGAACATAAAAGGTAGTCCCACAAAGTTGAAATAGATAAGGAAAATTTGCCACCATTTTAATGGTCTGCGTCTTTTTCCTAAAACATCATCTTGATTTACCTCTGTATTAGAGATATCTTCAAAATCAAGATTACCACCTTCTATACTAGAGTCAAAATCAATATCTGCATCTATGTCAATATCTACATCAACATCTAGGTCAAAATCAAGACCACCTATCATGGTAATGATCCAATACACCAGAAGGAGTATCAATAATAAGGTCAATGTAATATTTACCTCTGAAAATAATATGTCTATTAGTTGATTCAAATTTTTATTTTTTGGATTTGTTAAACCCTAATTGTTCTTTTAATTTTTGAAGTTCATCATCTGCGGCGGCTTCAGTAGTATCAGCAGCTTTGTCTAATTCTTCATCAATAGATTTACTAGAATTTGCAATATCACCATAAGCTTCTGCTAAGGCTTCCTCTTGCGCTATTTTATCTTTCATTCTCTCAAGCATAGAAACTGTACCGGTACTATCCAATTCAGCCATTTGCTTATTAAGATTTTTGGTAGCGTTACTCACTTTAACACGTGCTTTAAGCGTCTTAAGCTCATTCTCCCAGTTACCAATGTTAGCTTTTAAAGCTTCAACATTACCTTGCATTTGGTTTACGTTAGCTTCAAATTTTTCAGTTTCTACTTTTGTAGCTTCTAATTGCTTTTCGTTGGTTTCTTTTTGTATTAAAGCTTCTTTAGCAAGTCTATCTGCTTCTGAAGCATCCATTTCTTTACTATTTGCCTTCTTTAAAATGATAATGGCTTTATCTTGATACTCTTTAGCTTTGTTCTTGTAAACGTCTTGATCGTTCTTAGAACGTATTGCAAGTGCTTTTACTTGTGCAAGCGCCTCTAAACTTTTTTCCAGATCTAGCTTCATATCCCTAATGCCTTGTTCTGTCATCTTAATAGGGTCTTCCATCTTATCTATTGCTGAATTGGTTTCAGCCTCTCCTATTTTAAATAGTCTTTTAAATATATTCATGATTTTTTGTTTTTAATATTTAGAAAATTCAATTATTTGATCTGAGTATTCACTCATTAATAAGCTTAAAGAATTAAGACTAGCTTCAAACTCGTTAAGATCCATATTCTCTATTTGTAAAGTATCTCTGAATATGACCCGGTTTGCAGTTTCATCTAGAACGAAAGCACCGTGAATGATATCTCTATTTTTCTGAAGTAAATTTTTAAAGATTTTTTCTGATTGATTATGGACAGAAAATATAAATTGTTCCATAATTAGAATTGGAGGCGATACTCCTAAAATCAGATTTTTTATTCCAGAATCTTCTTTCTCTACAACCAAAATACCTTCTCCTCTATTCTCTTTAACGATATTAAAGTTTAATTGAAGTAGATAATCTCTGGTTATATTAAAATGGTTTTTCATATGTATTGGTTTTTGTAGGTGGATTCTTAAATTCAATAATACAAAATATTATTGGTGTGTTTTCCTCAATTATATTAGGAGTACCAAAATGTAAACAACTACGATGAACATAATATTGTGTTTTAAAAAGGTTAAACTAAAATTACTTGCTCAAAACAATAGCATTTTAAATAATTATTGCTAATTTCGTTAGACAAATATAAATATATTTTTATCAATTGCAAATTTTATTAGCAAAAAATGTCATATTTCGGAAAGAACATAAGAAAAATAAGAAGTTTAAAAAGTCTCAGCCAACAGGCGTTTGCGGAGCTTTTTGACTTAAAGAGAGGCACTTTGGGTGCTTATGAAGAAGGAAGAAGTGAACCTAAATTAGAGACATTAATAAAGATTGCTAATTATTTTAGCATCCCTATAGATGATCTGTTAACGACAGAATTAACAGTAAATAATTTATTAAAGTTCAAAGGAAATTTAACGGTAGAACAGGATTTAGGTGAACAAGAGTTTTTTATAAAAGTGCCGTGTATAACAACATTAAATCAATCTGATTATATTAAGTATTATAATAAAGATTCTTACATACAAGATTTACCATTTTTATCATTACCTATAAATCCTGATAAGAAATTTAGGGCTTATACTGTTCAAAATTTAGAAATGAGCAAAAATGAATCGGGTATGTTTCCTAAAGATATTGCCATTGGTGAATTTATTCCGTCAAATGTATATTCTAAATTAAATAATGGCACTTTAGTTTTTACGGTTACAGGTCAAAATATCATTTTACGAAGATTGTTTATTACTAATGACCATTTTGTACTACGGGCAGAACATAAAAATGTAGACGATGTTACCTTACAATTTAAAGATATAAAAGAAATGTGGCGAGTGCGGTATGTGTTCTATCATAGATTGCCCGAAACCAATTTCAATTTAGAAGAAAAGTTATTTCAATTGGAAAAAGACTTTGATAGACTTAAAAATGATCTATAATAAAAAAGCCCTTCATTACTGAAGGGCTTTTTCTTAAACTTGAATGTATATATGTCTTAGATAACTTTAACGTTCACTGCGTTTAAACCTTTGTTACCTTCTTTAAGTTCGAATTCAACTTCATCGCCTTCACGAATTTCGTCGATTAAACCAGAAATGTGTACAAAGTGATCTTTTTCAACTCCTTCTTCAGTGATAAAACCGAAACCTTTTGTGTCATTGAAAAATTTTACTGTTCCTTTACTCATTGTAATGTAATTTAAATTATAATACTTATTAAGAGGCAAAGATGACGCCAATAGTTGACAAACAGCATTTAAAGTAGTTTTATATCTATTTTTTGTGAATACTTTAAGAGTTTTCGTACTTAAATTGAATTATAAGGTCATCTGCAAGCACAATTCTTCTCAAATTCATAGAAAATAACTTATCTCAAATATAATTAGCCGCTAAATTTTAGAACTAAATAGCTAATTGAGTATTTATATTTTATGATACTTTAGTAGAAACAACTTAAATCAACATCAAATACTCATTACAATGAAAAATTTATTTTTATTTAAAAATGCCCTTTTTGGGGTGTTATTTACTTTACTCTTATCTAACGCTGTTATAGCCCAAGAATCTAAATTCGATTTTTCTAAAGATTTATTGCTTGTTCAGTTAGATTGTAAAACTGACATAGACGATTTACATACTGCAGCCGGTTTGGCTACACTTTTAAATCATCCAGATTATAAAAATTTAAATTATTTCGCTATTGCCGGTACTTATGGTATTCAAGAAGGATTATATGTGCCGCCAAATGAGCTAATGAAATTGGCTTTTAAAAGTAATTGGGCAGATGCGGATAAGGAATGGGAAACATCTATAGATATAGTTGTGAGTAAGGCATTGAGTATCATTGATAATGGTGGTGCAATATGGATAGCAGAGGCTGGACAATCAGATTTTACTGCAGATTGGGTAAAGAAAATTAGAACAAAAGACCCTTCTCTAAAAATTAAAGATCATATTCATGTGGTTCAACATAGTGATTGGAACGAATCTGTCACAGAACCTGCTAAGTTAATGTATGTAAAAACAGCAACCGACTATCATAAAATAGCCGATGGCAATGCTATGGGCAACGGTACACCAGGCTTAAAGTCTGACGGTAAGGTAGATTGGGAATCAAAAATTAATAATCAACATTTAATTAATGTTTGGAATACCGCCATTCGTATAGGAAATAAATACAATGGTAAGGACGGCAGATATCTAAATGAAAGTGTTGCTGAAGGCGGATTGGATTTTTCTGATTTAAGCGAAGTATGCTATATCCTAGACCTTATGAAAATAAAAGATGCAGATGAATTTTTTACCTATTTTAAGGTAGACTAGTGTTTATTTTAATTTAAAAAAGGCCTCTTGTAACTTTTTAGTAATGGGGCCTTTTTCATTTCCTGTATATAATTGGTGCTCATCAATTTTTTGAATAGCTGCAATTTGAGTGCTAGTTCCTGTTAAGAAAGCTTCATCAACGCTTTCTATATCTTCGAATGAAATTGCCGTTTCTCTCACCTCTATACCTAGAGTTTTACAAAGCTCAATTACAACTATTCTGGTAATTCCGTTAAGAATATATTCATTTGCTTTATGGGTAAAAACGACCCCATCTTTAACAAAAAATAGATTACTGTGAGAAGCTTCGGTGAACATGCCGTTTCTATGTAATATAGTCTCATAACATTCATGTTGCATGGCTTCTTCGTTCAGCATCACATTACCTAAAAGAGAAGTCATTTTAATATCGCATCTAGACCACCTAAAATCTTTTCGTGTAACTACATGTGCATTTACCAAGTTTATTTCAGGTAAAACTTTCGGTACTGCATACATCATTACCGTTGGTTTTATGCTTGAAGGAAAAGAGTGTTGACGTGGTGCCACTCCCCTAGTAATCTGTATATACAGTATACAGTCCTTGTCGGTTAACAGCGAAGCTTTCAATAAGTCATTTATTCCAATTGAAAGTTGGCTTGTATCAAAATCTATATTGATTTTATGTAAACCAGATTGCAGACGTTCTAGGTGCTCTTTTTTATAAAAGAATTTTCCGTTTATTTGAACCATGACTTCATAAAGACCATCACCAAAAATAAATCCGCGGTCGAAAACAGAGACCTTAGCTTCATCAGAATTTACAATCTGTCCGTTTAAATAAACTTTATCTGGATAACTCATATTATTTTAGAACCTATTGGTTGTTTTTGAAATATTATGGATTGATCAATTATATAAATGAACTATAAATATAGCCACAGAACGAACAATTCTGGTATAATTGCATAAAAAAAGCAGCCTTAGTAGCTGCTTTTTTATACATATTATCTATTCATTAATTGTTGGCTGCTAGCGCTGTATCATTATAGGAAAGCCTATAAATAGCATCTCCAAAATCATCAGATATAAGCATTGATCCATCTTTTAAAACTAACATATCTACTGGTCTGCCAGATGCTTTCTGCTCAGATTCATTTAACCATCCGTCTATAAAAGGTTTACTGTTAATAGCTTTACCATCTTTAATATCAACCATCATAATTCTGTAACCTACTTTCTTGCTTCTGTTCCAGGAGCCATGTTCAGCAATAAAAGCTTTCCCTTTATACTCTGCAGGAAACATGTTACCAGTATAAAACTTAATAGCTAATGGAGCTACGTGAGCACCTAACTGTAAAGCAGGGGCAACAAAATCTGAGCAAGGTCTTAAATCTCCGAATTCAGGATCTTTAACTATACCTCCGTGACAAAATGGATAACCAAAATGTTGTCCGGCTTCTGTAACAGTATTCAACTCACATGGAGGGGTATCATCTCCCAACATATCACGACCATTATCTGTAAACCACATTTGCTTAGTGTCTGGATGCCAAGTGAAACCAACTGAATTTCTAACACCTCTGGCGTATATTTCTCTATTGCTTCCGTCTGGGTCCATTCTTGAAATTGTTGCAAAACGTTCGTCTTCATCCGTACGGTTACAAATGTTGCATGGAGCACCAACGGGTACATATAATTTGTCATCAGGTCCAAAGGCTATATATTTCCATCCGTGATGAAATTCGGTCGGAAAATCATCATAAATCAATTCCTTTTTTAATTCACCGCCAACTTGGTCTTCAATATTAGGATATTTCCAAAGACTACCTGGTTGCGCAACATATAAATCACCATTTCTCATGGCAATTCCGTTTGGTACTTCCATAGTATCTAGTACTATAATGTTATCCGCTTTAAAATCACCGTCAGTATCTTGAATGGCATA
>NZ_JBDVOT010000129.1:0-29483 GCF_039968975.1 Maribacter sp.
ATTACTATTGAGAACCAAAGTAAAGACGCCGTACAACTAACCTCTCGTCATTGGAAAATATATGACTCTTTAAATGACATGGAAACCTTAGACGGTGAAGGTGTTATTGGTAAAAAACCGGTAATTCAACCAGGAGAATCACACACATACAACTCAGGTTGCTTACTTACTTCACCTATTGGTGCAATGAAAGGACACTACAACATGGTTACAATGAATAGTGTCGAGAAATTTAGGGTTTACATCCCTACTTTTAAATTTAGCGCACCCTTTGCTTTAAAC
Organism: Maribacter sp.; assembly: GCF_039968975.1. GTDB lineage: Bacteria > Bacteroidota > Bacteroidia > Flavobacteriales > Flavobacteriaceae > Maribacter. The sequence continues at coordinate 283 of NZ_JBDVOT010000129.1, forward strand.
TAAATCCTTTTACTCTTTTTATAGTTTTTAGTCCAATAGCCTTTTAGTACCTTTGGTTAACTTTTTAATATAAAAATTTAGACAATGGGTAAAGGATTTTTTCAAGTTCCTGCAGCATTTAATGAACCAATTAAAAGCTATGCTCCTGGATCTCCTGAAAGAGAGTCAGTTTTGGAACAATACAAAGCATATTTCAACGACAAAATTGATGTACCAATGTACATCGGCCCTGAAGAGGTACGCACTGGCAATACTAAGCCAATGTCCCCACCGCACGATCACAAGCACATTGTTGGTACTTACCACACAGCAAATAAAGAAAATGTACAGTCTGCCATTGATAATTGCTTAGCATCTAGAGATGCGTGGGCTAATTTGACCTGGGAACAGCGTGCTGCAATTTTCCTGAAAGCAGCTGAGTTAATTGCAGGTCCTTACCGCGCAAAGATCAACGCGGCCACTATGATCGCACAATCTAAAAATATTCACCAAGCAGAAATAGATGCCGCATGTGAATTAATTGACTTTTTACGTTTTAACGTAGAATACATGTCTCAAATTTATGCAGAGCAACCAGATTCTGCTGAAGGTATATGGAACAGAGTAGAATATCGTCCTTTAGAAGGTTTCATTTATGCAATTACCCCATTTAACTTTACTGCTATTGCCGGAAACCTTCCTGCAAGTGCCGCAATGATGGGTAACGTTGTTGTTTGGAAACCTAGTGATTCTCAGGTTTTTTCCGCTAAAGTTATTGTTGACATCTTTAAAGAAGCAGGTTTACCTGACGGAGTAATCAATGTTGTTTATGGTGACCCGGTAATGATCACTGAAACCGTATTGGCTAGCCCAGATTTTGCAGGTATTCACTTTACAGGCTCTACACATGTTTTCAAAGAACTTTGGAAACAAATAGGAAACAACATACACACGTATAAAACATATCCAAAAATAGTTGGTGAAACTGGTGGTAAAGATTTTATTCTTGCACACCCTACCGCTAACACTAAACAAGTAGCTACGGCTATTTCTAGAGGAGCTTTTGAATTTCAAGGTCAAAAATGTAGTGCTGCTTCAAGAGTATATTTACCAAAATCTACTTCTAAAGAGATTCTAGAATATGTTAAAGCAGATATCGCCTCTTTCAACAAACCAGGTTCACCTGAAGACATGAGCAACTTTATTACAGCTGTAATTCACGAAGGTTCTTTTGACAAATTGGCGAAGTACATTACACAAGCTAAAGAAGACAAAAATGCAGAAATCTACGCAGGTGGTTCTTTTGACAAATCTAAGGGTTACTTTATTGAGCCTACGGTAATCTTGACAACAGACCCTAAGTATACAACAATGGAAACAGAATTATTTGGCCCTGTTGTTACTATCTATATATATGATGATAAAGATTGGAGCGAAACTTTACAGTTGATAGACGGTACTTCTGAGTACGCATTGACTGGAGCTGTATTATCTCAGGACAGATATGCAATTGACGAGGCTACCAAGGCATTACAAAATTGTGCAGGTAACTTCTACATCAATGACAAACCTACAGGTGCTGTTGTAGGTCAGCAACCATTTGGCGGAGCAAGAGCTTCAGGTACAAATGACAAGGCCGGATCAGCACAAAACTTATTACGATGGGTATCTCCACGATTAATTAAGGAGACTTTTGTTACTCCTGTTGATTATAGGTATCCGTTTTTAGGATAAAAAAAATTAAAAGGCTGAATTTAAATTCAGCCTTTTTTTTGAATACATCTTACTTTGAAAGTAAGCTACAAAAATTCGAATTCCTAAAACTATCCTTAAAACGCTTATTATGAAAAAAATACTATTTACACTACTCCTAACAAGTTGCATATCTTTTGCACAAGATGGCTTAACACAAAGCAGCATTCAAGCTGTCTTAACCGGTAATCAATTACAGGTTGTTCAACTTGCCGAAGCTTTTCCTGAAGAAAAATATGATTGGAGACCGGCAGAAGGCATAAGCTCTGTAGGCGAAGCACTTTTACACGTGGCAAGCTCCAACTATTTTCTTGCTTCAAAATTAGGATTTGCACCACCAGAAGATGTTGATGTGATGAAGCTTGGTAAAATCACCGGTAAAGAAAACATCATCGCAGCACTAAAAAAATCGAATGAATTCGTTCTTGAAAATATCACGAAAGTGGAAGACGGAACTTTAAACGATGAAGTCGATTTTGGTTTTATGAAATCCAATAAACTAGGTGGACTACTAGCTATCATGGAGCATAATGGAGAACACAAAGGTCAACTAATTGCCTATGCAAGAAGTAATGATGTGGTACCACCATGGAGCAAATAAGATTTTTACAATCTCAAAAAAATGCCCGTCAACTTGTTAGTTGATGGGCATTTTTCATTAATTAATAAATATTAACACTATATAAATGCAATATCAATGTAAATTTAACGTTAATTAATTGTAAACTAAGGGTAATTTCCCGTAATTTATACTTCATTAAAAATCAATTGCTTATGACTATCAATAGTATTAGATTACATATCACCTGCATTCAGATTCATTTTTGGAATTATTTAAAGGAGTTTGCCCGTAAATACAAGAAGGCATACTACAGTTCTTTTCTTCTTTAAGAGATGCGCTTACCCTTTATATTTTAACGGCAAATAGACCATTTTCTTTGTTTCAAAGAAATCTTCCTTAAAATAATCGGTCAGATTATAAATTTCAGCCGTTCTATAGTCTTTTAATTCCTCGTTTAAATCACCACCTTTTAAATACAATATTCCATTACGAATAGGGTGTTTAGATTCCTTTTTAATTTTGCCTTTTACCCAGTGTACAAAAGTTGGCATTACTGCCACTGCTCTACTGACAATAAAATCGAATTTACCAGGTATCTCTTCTACCCTAGCGTTTATGGTGGTAACATTTGTAATTTGTAAGCCGTCAACTACCTCGTTTACTACTTTTATTTTCTTTCCTATAGAATCTACTAATGTAAAATGAACTTCAGGAAATAAAATTGCCAATGGAATACCAGGAAAACCACCGCCAGTTCCAACATCAAGTATAGACGAGCCCTCTTTAAATTCTATAAATTTTGCTATACCTAAGGAGTGTAAAACATGCCTTAAATAGAGTTCATCTATATCTTTTCTTGAAACCACATTAATTTTATGGTTCCAATCTTTATATAATTCCTCAAGTTTTTCAAACAATTGTTTCTGATGTTCAGATAAATTGGGAAAATTTTCAAATATGATTTCAGCAGTCATCCGTATATTTGTAAATAGATATTATTAGTATTATAACTAATGCAAAGATTTAGCTTTTAATTAAGCTATCAAACTATTATAGATTCAATTACATTATATTAAGTAAAAGATTACCGAATTATGGAACAAAATATCATTCGTTTCCCTAGAACAGATTCTGCAAAGTTTTTTAAAACTTTAAACAGCAGAGTTAACGATTACTTCAAAACAAACAAATTAAAGAAAACAGGCAACTGGAAATTACATTTAAAAACCGTAGTAATGTTTGCCCTTTTTCTTGCCCCTTATTTTTTAATACTGACCTTGGGTTTACCAAATTGGGCAAACATTCTATTAACCATTGTTATGGGCATTGGAATGGCCGGTGTTGGTATGAACGTCATGCATGACGGTAACCATGGCGCATATTCTAACAAGAAGTGGGTCAATAAATTAATGGGCAGTAGTATTTATATTCTAGCGGGTAACGTATACAACTGGCAAGTTCAACACAATGTACTACACCATACATACACAAACATTCACGAACACGATGAAGATATGGAAGCGGGTAGAATTTTACGTTTTTCTAAACATGCAGAATGGAAAAAGCATCATAGATTTCAGCATTTTTACTCTGTTTTCCTGTACGGTTTACTAACCTTTAACTGGGCAATTACAACAGATTTTCAACAGATGTACCGCTATATGAAACGCAAATTATCTTATGGTAAATTGCCTAGCGCCACCATGAACTGGAGCACCCTGATAATTACAAAATTACTATACATTACTATATGGATCGTATTACCAATGTTGATTCTGGATATCGCATGGTGGAAAATATTAATCGGATTCTTTTTAATGCATTATGTTGCCGGGGTAATACTAAGTGTTGTTTTTCAATTAGCACATATTGTAGATGACGCAGATACGCCATTACCAGACGAATCTGGTACAATGAAAAATACTTGGGCAATTCACCAATTATTTACTACTGTAAATTTTGGCACTAAAAACAAGATTGTTAACTGGTTTACCGGTGGATTAAATCACCAAGTTGAACACCATATATTCCCTAACATAAGCCATGTACATTACACAAATATTTCGAAAATTGTGAAACAAACGGCACAGGAATTTAATTTACCATATCACGAGTATAAAACTACTAGAAAAGCTATAATTTCGCACTTTAAGCATTTAAAAGAATTAGGCAAAGAACCCACATTACAATACTAGAAATTAAAAGCAACCATGAGCAATCAACTTTCGGACAGAATTAACAGCGTTACACCGTCAGCTACTTTGGAAATGGCCGCTAAGGCCCGTGAACTAAGAGCACAAGGAAAAGATATTATTGGTTTAAGTTTAGGAGAACCAGACTTCAACACTCCAGATTATATTAAGGAGGCTGCAATACAAGCAGTAAATGATGACTATAATTCCTATACTCCAGTTGATGGTTACGTAGAACTTAAAAAGGCAATTATCACTAAATTTAAGAGAGATAATAACCTTAGCTACGAGCCTTCTCAAATTGTAGTATCTACAGGAGCCAAGCAGGCTTTATATAATGTTGCCCAAGTTATCTTGAACCCAGGTGACGAAGTTATACTTCCATGTCCTTACTGGGTTAGCTATAGCGATATTGTAAAATTAGCAGATGGCATACCTGTAGAAGTTCCTACTACATTGGAGAACGATTTTAAAATGACTCCAGAACAGTTAGAGGCTGCGATTACACCTAAAACAAGAATGTTATGGTATAGTTCTCCTTGTAACCCTAGTGGATCAATTTATAGCAAAGAAGAATTACGAGCACTTGCAGATGTACTTAAGAACCATCCTCAAATTATTGTAGTTAGCGATGAAATTTACGAACACATTAATTATGGTGTTACTGCACATGCTTCAATGGCGGAGTTTGAAGACATGTATGACCGTACCGTTACCGTAAACGGAGTTGCAAAAGCTTTTGCAATGACCGGATGGCGTATTGGTTACATTGGTGCCCCAGCATATATTGCACGTGCAACAAACAAGCTACAGGGTCAAGTTACCAGTGGAGCCAACTGTATTGCTCAGCGTGCAGTTATTACTGCCTTAGAGGAATCACCAGACCGTATTCAATATATGGTAGATGAATTTAAAGAAAGACGCAAGCTTATTCTAGGTTTACTGAACGAAATTGAAGGTTTTAAATGTAACGAACCTGAAGGTGCTTTTTATGTATACCCAGATGTAACCGCTTACTTCGGCAAGACATTTAATGGTACAACAATAAATAATGCTTCAGATTTTTCTATGTACATACTAGAAGCTGCCAACGTTGCCACCGTAACAGGTGACGCCTTTGGTAACGGAAACTGTATTCGTATTTCTTATGCGGCATCAGTTAAAGAAATTAAAGAAGCGATATCAAGAATTAAAGAAGCGTTGAAATAAACCTCAACATCTTAATAGAACATAAAAAAAGTCCCTTCATATGAAGGGACTTTTTTTATGTTCTATACTTACTTATTCAAGTTGATTTCCAGAAATATGGTGTCAGTAAGATAAGTACTGTAAATAATTCTAGTCTACCTGCCAACATTAAAAATCCACACCACCACTTTGCCAATGCCGGCAAACTATTAAAATTACTAACAGGATTTAAACTACCCAATGCCGGACCAACATTACCCAATGAGGATGCCGCGCCACCAATGGCAGATTCAAAATCTAATCCTAAAAAGCCCAGTACTAATGCCCCAATGATAAATAACAACATATAGAGCACAAAGAACCCTATAATATTATATACAATTTTCTCTTTAACAGTCTTGTTATTATATCGCACAGGAATAATGGCATTGGTATGCAATGTTCTTTTAAACTCCAATACACCATTCTTAATAATTAAAAGGTGACGCATTACTTTTATACCACCTGCCGTTGATCCCGCAGAGCCGCCTAAAAAGAACAAGCCGAAGAAAAATACAGTTAAAAAGGGTGTCCATTGCGTAAAATCTGCACTTACGAAACCTGTGGTAGTAATTACCGAAATTATCTGAAACAATGAATGCCTAAAAGCACTTTCAGCCTTACCTAACACCATTGGGTAACCAGGAGTGAGCTCTGTAATATTTGCTTGGTAATAAACCACTAGAGCTACTATAATAGTAAACACAATAGTAAAACCTGCATAATATTTAAACTCTTCATCTTGTATTACTTTCTGAACTTTCCCCTTAAATGCGAAATAGCTCAATACAAAATTACTACCTGCCAAAAACATAAAGAATATAATGATATACTGTATCATCGGCTGGTCATTATAATAAGCGACACTTGCATTCTTTGTTGAAAAACCACCTGTTGACAAGGTTGCCATTGCATGGTTGATGGCATCAAAAAATGACATACCGGCAACTTGCAACAAAATAGTTTCTGCCACGGTATACCCAAAATAAATTAACCAAAGACGCTTTGCTGTATCAGTTATTCTTGGGTGTAATTTATCGCCTGTTGGTCCCGGAGCTTCCGCAGAAAACAACTGCATACCACCAATACCCAACAACGGTAATATAGCTATAGCCAAAACGATAATACCCATACCCCCAATCCAGTGGGTTAAGCTACGCCAGAAAAGAATACCTTCCGGCATCGCCTCAATATCATCCATTATTGAAGCTCCTGTTGTCGTATAACCGGATATCGTTTCAAAAAAAGCGTTTGTAACCGTAGGTAATGCTCCAGAAAACAAGTAAGGCAACATGCCAGATATAGACATTACGATCCAACCAAAAGAAACTATGATATAACCTTCTTTTTGCTTTACTTCTTTTTTATGACCTCTAGTATAGTACATCATAAAAACCCCTACGAACATTGTGGTTATAGATGCAAGAGCAATACTTAATGTAGCGCCATCTTGGTATACCCCACTGACAACTGCGGCTAAAAGCATAAAGCCTCCGTTGCATAGCAATAGAAGCCCCATTATATGAATTATAATTCTTAAATTAAGTCGCATCTTAAAGAAACATTCGTTCTATTTTAGGAATCTCAGAAGGCAGACAACAAACCACTACCCTATCTCCTTCCTGTATTTTAAATCCACCAAGTGCAATATGACCTTGACCATCTCTTACAACACCACCAATTGTAGCCGCTTTAGGGAAGTCCAATTCTCTTATAGTTGCTCCTGTCACCTTAGAATTTCTTTTTACAATAAACTCTAAAATTTCTGCATTCAAATTGTTTAAACGCATTAAAGCAACCACTTCACCTTTACGTATGTGCCTGAATATATTATTTGCGGCAAGAAGCTTTTTATTGATCAACGTATCAATACCTATGGAATGTGATAACTGAAAATAATCCATATTTTCAACCAAGGCAATGGTCTTCTTTATATACTTAGATTTTGCAACCAAGCATGACATTATATTGGTTTCAGAATTTCCGGTTACCGCAATAAAGGCATCCATAGATTCTAAACTTTCTTCATCTAGCAACTCAACATTTCTACCATCACCATTTATCACCAATGCATTTGGCAGTTCATCCGCTAGATCAAAAGCTTTCTCTTTATTTTTCTCAATCAACTTTACGTTGAATTTATTAGCACAAAGATCTCTAGCAGTTTTATAACCTACCTTACTACCGCCAAGAATCATAACATTCTTGATTTCAGCCTTCTTCTTACCTGTTAATTTGTATAGCTCGTCTACACCTTTTTTTACAGTTATAAAGTATACCTGATCACCTTCCTTAAAAAGGGTATCTCCCCTAGGTATTACTGTATACTGTGTACCGGTACGCTGTAAAGCAATTGGCATAAAGTGTAATTCCGGGAAAATTTTCGCAGCTTCTTTCACTTGTTTACCTACAAAAGGTGCAGATTTCAATAACGACACACCCACCATTATCAACTCACCATCTTCAAACTCATAAGTATCGTTAAAGGCCGACTTGTTTAAAAGCATCTGAATTTCAGTTGCAGCTAAAGCTTCTGGAGATATCAATTCATCTATGCCTAGATCTGAAAACCTCAACAAGTCTTTATTCTTTATAAACTCGGTATTAGATATTCTGGCAATAGTTCGCTTACAACCTAATTGCTTGGCCAACATGCAAAGGGTCAAGTTCGTAGTCTCAGAAGAAGTTACCGCAATAACCAAATCTGAATCTTTTACCTGAGCATCGATCAATACCGCAATAGAAGTTGCATCACCTTTTAAAACTCGTATATCTAGATGATTATCTGCGTAAGCAAGACTTTCTTTTTTAGAATCGATTAAGGTAATATCCTGTGATTCATAGGATAGCAATTTAGCTAAATGAAAGCCTACTTCCCCAGCACCAGCAATTATAATCTTCATTTATTTTATTAGTCCGCTAAACATCAAGCACCAATTTTCTTCTCTTAACTATTACTTATACTTAAAAGTAGTCTTGAAAACAATAGCATTTATTATGGGGCAAAATTACATAATTAAATTAGTTTAATCTTTATTTTCAATTCTTTAACCCATCAATTACCAACCTAACTGATTAAAAAGTAATTAAGCATTAGCTATATTGTATATTTGCCAAAAAAATAGCTAAAAAATGCCCCAAAAAGTCACTCCGTATAAAGATTCTGAATCAGGAAAGAAAGAACAGGTCACTAAAATGTTCGATACTATTTCTAAAAATTACGATGGTCTAAACCGTGTAATTTCTTTTGGAATAGATATTAAATGGCGTAAAAAGGTGGTCGAAATCTTAAAAAAAGAAAAACCACAGTCTATTTTAGACATTGCTACCGGTACTGGAGATTTGGCTATTGCCCTAGTTAAAACTGGAGCAAAAAAGATTGTAGGTCTAGACATCTCACCCGGCATGCTAGCCGTTGGCAAAGAAAAGGTAACAGACAAACAACTGGACAGCACTATAGAAATGGTGGTTGGTGACAGTGAGAAACTAACTTTTGAAGACAATTCTTTTGATGCGGTAACAGTATCTTTTGGAGTACGAAATTTTGAAACACTGAATACCGGTATGGCAGAAATTTTACGTGTTTTAAAACCAAACGGAAAATTGGTCGTATTAGAAACCTCCGTACCCACTAAAACCCCATACAAACAAGGCTACAGTTTTTACACTAAAAACATTCTTCCCTTAATTGGAAAATTATTCTCAAAAGACGATTCTGCTTACGGCTATTTAAGTGAATCTGCTTCTGTTTTTCCACATGGAGAAAACTTCAACAATATTTTGCGCGAAATTGGGTTTATAGATGTAACGAATAAACCTCAAACATTTGGGGTTGCATCAATTTATGTTGCGAAAAAAGGCTAATCTATATCTTTAGCATACTCACAATATATTTTTGACGTTTTACAATCGTAAACCAGGATATATGAAGAAGTGGTTTTTTATAAGCCTAACGTTGTTGATTACGAATTTAGTAAGTGCTCAATTCAACGAAAGTCCCATATTGAATAAGCAAAACGAAGATAAGAAACTCTTAAACTGGGGTTACTTCCTTGGTTTAAATCAATATGATTTTAAAATAGATTACAAAGAAAATGGACAAGATATCTTGGTCAGCAAAAGCTTTGGATTTAATGTTGGATTAATTGGCGAGGTGCGAATTAATGAATTCTTAGATATACGTTTTGAACCAGGCTTGCACTATGGATCTAGATTAATGGGCTTTCCTGGTTTTGAAGATGAACGTGATGCTATACGAGAAGTGAAATCTACTTACATTAATTTTCCTCTACTATTAAAAGCAAGTACTAGACGATACGGAAACTTTAAACCTTTTCTTTTAGGTGGTGTATCTACCGGTCTAAACTTAGGCAGCAATGAAGAAAGTCTTGATGATAATAGCTCTGGCACCTTTAGAATGAAAAAGTGGGTTTACAACTATGAGCTTGGTTTTGGAATTGATTTCTATTTAGAGTACTTTAAATTCACCCCTTCTATTCGTGGTGTTTTTGCCATAACCGATGAACTAGTTCCAGACAATGACCCCAACAGCCCTTGGACAGGAAACATAGAATCTCTAAAAACGCGAGGGATTTTCATCAACTTCACTTTTGAATAGCAATTAGCAATTAGCAATTAGCAATTAGCAATTAGCAATTAGCAATTAGCAATTAGCAATTAGCAATTAGCAATTAGCAATTAGCAAAAGTTAAAATTTTCGTTATATAATACCCAACTACTTTCTAATTTCGTGCAGTAAAATTGCGGTTGCAGATGCAACGTTTAAACTTTCTGTAGTAACACCGCCAAATTGTGGTATTGCCAATCTATCTGTACATAGTCTAGCCACAGCATCAGAAACACCCTTACCTTCATTACCCATAATCATAATTCCTTTTTCTGGCAACTCGGCGGTATTCACATTGTCACCATTCATAAAGGTTCCATAAACAGGCAACTTCATTGATGACAAAAAAGTATCAAGATGTATATACTGAATATTTACCCTAGTAATAGAGCCCATAGTAGCCTGTAGTACTTTTGAGTTATAACAATCTACGGTATCCGCAGAACAAACAATATCGCTTATACCAAACCAATCGCAAAGTCTAATAATTGTTCCTAAATTTCCTGGATCTTGTACACCATCAAGCACTAAAACCCAATCAGAAGTTATTTTTTCGGTAGGTTTTGGAATATGAAACACACCAAGATATCCATTAGGGTTTTTAAGGCTGCTCATTTGATTGAGCTCTCTAGCGGTTACTTTTTCAATATGTATGCCATCTACTTCTAAAGTTGTAGTATCAACAGCAAAAAGTTTATATACCTTCATGTCAGAATTTACTACTTCCTCCACTGTCTTTTTTCCTTCTACAACAAATAGTCCGTGCTCATTTCGGCACTTTTTTTGCTGTAGACTTTTGATAAGTTTCAATTCACTTTTGACAACCATTCAAATAATGTATTTTTGATTTCTATGAGGATGGCACTTTGCTCCAAAAACAACATGGCTAAATTAAGCTTATTATCCCTATTGGCAATAGTCTTGCTATCCTGCAACTCATTAAAAAAAGTTGAGGAAGATGAATTCTTGGTGATTAAAAACGCCATTTATGCCGATTCTGTTAAAGTGAACAATGAAGAATTGGAAAGTCTTATCTACCAAAAATCTAATTCTACAGTATTAGGATATCCACTTAGACTTAATCTCTACAACCTTGCAAAAGAAAATCCAGACTCATCTTACAATGCATGGCTATACCGAAAAGAGAATAGAAAAAAGAGACTTGACAAACTTCTTTCAGAAAAACAAGTGGAACGTCTGGGCGAATCATTTGTAGTGAAAGGACTTAGTAATTGGTTAAAGGATATCGGCGAAGAACCCACCATTTTAGACACAACTAAAACTCGATTAAGCTTAGCAAAGCTTAGTGCGTACTATCAAAGTAAAGGCTACTTCACCAATAACACTACCTATGAAATTGATAGTTCTAAGTATAAAAAAGCTAAAGTCAATTATCATATAGAACTTGGTGACCCATATATGATAGATTCGCTCGGCAATAATATTTCATCTACAGCAATAGACTCCCTATACTTTTTAAATGCTGCACAATCTTTAATAAAAGAAGGACAACAGTTCGATTTAAATAATTTCAATAACGAACGTGAAAGATTAACCGGTATTTTCAGAAATAGCGGCATACGTAACTTTCAAGAAAGCTCAATTACTTTTGATATTTTAAGAGATACCATAAAAGCTGCTGACGATCAGCAAATGAACATCACTTTAAATATTGGTGATTTAAAAACTAGAGGAGAAAATGAAGTAACCACCTCTGCGTATAAAGTAGAAAAAATCAATAAAATAGATATTTACACAGACTACCTTTCTACAAACTCAAAAGATTCACTGTACACCATAGATTATCGAAATTACACCATTCATTATTCAAAGAATTTTGACATTAAACCAAAAACTTTGACCAATGCCATCTTTTTTAAAAAAGATAGTATTTATAGGGATGTAGACAAGATCAGAACATCTAGACAGTTAAATGCCTTAAATGTATTTAAATATCCAAATATAATTTTTGAAGCTGATTCTGTAGGTAACAAAGTGAACACGAATATATATCTAGCGCCAAAAACAAAGTATGCTTTGGGCACCAATTTTGAAGTTAGCCGATCTAACTTACGCAGATTAGGTGTTGGTTTGGGTACCACTTTACTTATAAGAAACATTTTCAAAGGTGCAGAAAACTTAAGTATCTCTGCAAATGGATCATACGGTCTTCTTAGCAGCAATACTTTTGAAGCCAATTACTTTTCTGAATTTGGCGGAGACATTGCGTTAGATTTTCCAAGAATTTGGTTTCCATTCGTTAACACTTCTAGAATTATACCTAACTATACTTTACCTAAAACTAGAATTGCCATTGGTACAAATTTTCAGAACAATATAGGACTTGACAAACAAACTTTCAATACCGTTTTAGGCTACAATTGGGTACCTAGCGATTTTGTAAATCATGATGTTGAACTGTTGAACATTCAATTTGTTAGAAATGTAAATAGTAATAGGTTCTATAATGTTTACACCAATACTTATGAACTATTAGATGATATTGCAGACTCTTACGAAGATGCTTCACTTTATCCTGAATTAGCATCATATTTTGAAACAGGTGACAGTGACGATGAACTTAACTTAATAATTCCTTCAGGTACAACCGGATTTACAAATGCAATTTTAGATGGTAACGTCTCTTCTTCAAGTGATGATTTTGATGATGTAAACACTATAGAAGAAAGAAGAATTAGATTGACCGAGAACAATTTAATATTCGCATCTAACTACACATTCAACAAAACTAACAGAACTGGACCTATAGATAATTCTTTTTACCAATTTCGCTGGAAGATAGAAGGCGCTGGTAATGTTTTATCGGCTTTTTCCTCATTTATACCATTCAATAAAAATGATGATGACCAATTATTGGTATTTGGTGTACCATTCTCACAATACATTAAAAACGAGTTTGAATATGTAAAATATTGGGACTTAAAACGTTCTAATGTGTTAGCGGCAAGAGCTTTTTTCGGTATCGCTATTCCTTATGGCAACTCTGACAACATCCCTTTTGTTCGTAGTTATTTTGGCGGTGGATCAAATGACAACAGAGCCTGGTTTCCTTATTCATTAGGCCCAGGAAGCACTTCTGCCATCAATGATTTCAACGAAGCAAACTTAAAACTGGCTTTAAACCTAGAATATAGATTTCCTGTTGCGGGCGATATTAACGGTGCCATATTTGCTGATGCAGGAAACATATGGAACGTACTTGATAATGTAGAAGATCCCGATGCCACATTTGACGGATTTAGTTCTTTAAAGGATATTGCCTTAGGAACGGGCATTGGTTTGAGATACGATTTCACCTACTTTCTGTTTCGACTAGATTTAGGCTTCAAAACCTACAACCCTGCTGAAATTCAGTCTAAAAGATGGTTTAGAGATTATAATTTCGCCAACTCCGTATTGCAAATAGGCATCAACTATCCCTTTTAAATATAATTGTTTTATTACTTTTGTTTTTCATTTTTTTTAAGAAACAAACAACAAACAACATAATTATGGCTCACAATATTAAACCGGGAGTTGCAACCGGAGATGAAGTTCAAGCAATCTTCAACTACGCAAAAGAAAAAGGATTTGCATTACCTGCAGTAAACGTTATAGGTTCAGATACTATTAACGGTGTTTTAGAGACAGCTGCAAGTTTAAATGCACCTGTTATCATACAATTCTCTAATGGTGGAGCTCAGTTTAATGCTGGTAAAGGTCTTTCTAATGACGGACAAAAAGCAGCTATTTTAGGTGCTGTTGCAGGAGCTAAACATGTTCACCAGTTGGCAGAAGCTTACGGAGCTACAGTAATTCTACATACAGATCACTGTGCTAAAAAATTATTACCATGGATTGACGGCCTTTTAGATGCTAGTGAAAAACATTTCGCTGAAACAGGTAAATCATTGTTTAGTTCACATATGATTGATCTTTCTGAAGAGCCTTTAGAAGAGAACATTGAAATATGTAAAGGTTATTTAGAGCGCATGAGCAAAATGAACATGACGTTAGAAATTGAACTAGGTATTACCGGGGGTGAAGAAGATGGTGTTGATAATTCTGATGTAGATGACTCTAAATTATACACACAGCCAGAAGAAGTGGCATATGCTTACGAAGAACTTTCTAAAATTAGCCCTAAATTCACTATCGCTGCTGCATTTGGTAATGTACACGGTGTATACAAGCCAGGTAACGTTAAATTGACTCCGAAAATTCTTAAAAACTCTCAAGAGTATATTTCTGAAAAATATGGTGTTGAGCACAACCATATAGATTTTGTATTCCACGGTGGATCTGGATCTACAGTTGAAGAAATTAGAGAAGGTATTAGTTACGGTGTAATTAAAATGAATATTGATACAGATTTACAATATGCTTTCTTAGCAGGTGTTCGTGACTATGTTCAAGACAACAAAGACTACTTGCAAGCGCAAATAGGTAACCCTAAGGGTGCAGATGAGCCTAACAAGAAATTTTACGACCCAAGAGTTTGGTTAAGAAAAGGGGAAACTGCTTTTATAGAGCGTTTGAAAAAAGCTTTTGAAGACTTAAACAACGTAAATACACTATAAACAGTATAGCATAACCAAAATATGGATGATATGACGGCTTGGTTTAAAAGAAAAGAAAAAGGTATACAAACCTCTACTGAGGAAAAGAAAGACACACCTAAAGGCCTTTGGTATAAATCGCCAACAGGAAAAATAGTGGAGTCTGACGATCTTGCAAAAAACTTTTACGTAAGTCCAGAAGATGATTATCACGTAAGAATAGGCAGTAAGGAATATTTCGAAATTTTGTTCGATAATAATAAGTTTACTGAACTTGATGCTAACCTTAGTTCTAAAGATCCTTTGAAATTTGAGGATACCAAGAAATATAGTGAGCGTTTAAAAGCTGCACAGAAAAAAACCGGACTTAAAGATGCCGTAAGAACCGGATACGGAAAATCTTATGGTAAGGATATTGTGATCTGCTGTATGGATTTTAAATTTATTGGCGGTTCTATGGGTAGCGTAGTAGGTGAGAAAATTGCTCGAGGTATAGATTATGCCATTAAAAAGAAAACACCATTTATGATGATATCCAAGTCTGGTGGAGCTCGTATGATGGAGGCAGCACTTTCATTGATGCAATTAGCAAAAACATCTGCTAAATTAGCACAGTTATCAGAAGCTGGCTTGCCATACATTTCT
The DNA here is from genome assembly GCF_039968975.1 of Maribacter sp. Taxonomy (GTDB): domain Bacteria; phylum Bacteroidota; class Bacteroidia; order Flavobacteriales; family Flavobacteriaceae; genus Maribacter. Next base: position 15,826 of record NZ_JBDVOT010000129.1, read on the forward strand.
TTATGCACCGATCCAACAACTGGCGGTACAACTGCTTCATATGCTATGCTTGGTGATATTAATATTGCAGAGCCAGGAGCGTTGATAGGTTTTGCCGGTCCTAGAATTGTAAAAGATACTACAGGTAAAGATTTACCTGAAGGATTTCAATCATCTGAGTTTTTATTGGAACACGGCTTTTTAGATTTCATTTCACACAGAAGAGATTTAAAGAAAAAAGTGAACTTATATATTGACTTAATACAGAACAAACCTGTAAGATCAGAAAAAGCAACAGCGTGAAATCATTAGTATTCATAATACTATCACTATGGTTTTTATGCTGTACTACAGATAAAGAAAAAATGCTCGTCGAAGAATCAGATTCGACGAGCATTTTTAATTTCAACGCACAGGTTACAGAAGTAAGCATATCAGGAGAACCAAACGCTTACATGTTCAATACTACAATCTCAAGTCCAGATACAGGATGTGACCAATATGCAGATTGGTGGGAGATTATAGATTTAGAAGGCAATCTTATCTATAGAAGAATTTTGACACATAGCCATGTAGACGAACAACCATTTACAAGATCGGGCAGCAACATTCCCCTAGATAGCACCACCGAAGTGTATATTAGAGTACATATGAATACTACAAGTTATTCAAATGCTGTACTAAAAGGGTCTATCGATACTGGGTTTTCTTCAAATGAACTAGATGCTGAATTTGCCAAGGAGCTAGAAAACGTAGAACCCTTACCAAATGGTTGTGCCTTTTGATTTTAAATTATTAAAATTTAAATAAAACATTTCAAAAAATATCTTACCTTTGCGGCTTGATTGAAAATCAATCACGTACATAAAAATCATTTAAAATAATATTGGAATGTATTTATCAAAAGAAGTAAAAGCCGAAATTTTCAAAAAACACGGCGGTAGCGAAACAAACACTGGTTCTACAGAAGGACAAATTGCTTTGTTTACACACAGAATTAATCACTTGACCGGTCACTTGAAAAAGAACCATAAAGATTACAACACAGAGCGTTCATTAGTAAAGCTCGTGGGTAAAAGAAGAAGTCTTCTTGATTACATGATTAAAAATGATATTGTAAAATACAGAGAGCTAATTAAAGAGCTAGGTATTAGAAAATAATATTGCAAAAGGGGATAGCTAGCTATCCCCTTTTTTAATACTCCCGCCTTAGGAGTTTAAGCCAAATTTATTGGCAAAGGAGAACAAAAAGCTACACACGGTTTTTCATTGGTCAACACAACAACACAACAACACAACAACTCCGACCAGAGAAAGTTCAGTCGGAAAGACCATTGTTTAACAAATTTGCACGATGCAAATTTTAATCGAATTTTATGATTCCAAAAGTATTTAAAGAGGTCATAGACCTTGGTGACGGTAGAGAAATCTCTATTGAAACAGGAAAATTGGCAAAACAGGCACACGGCTCTGTTGTTGTCCAATCAGGAAAATGTATGTTATTATGTACAGTTGTTTCCAACTACAAACAAAGTGATGTGGACTTTCTTCCACTAACGGTAGATTACCGTGAAAAATTTGCAGCTGCAGGTCGTTACCCAGGTGGTTTCTTCAAAAGAGAAGCAAGACCTAGTGACGGTGAAGTATTAACTATGCGTTTAGTGGATCGTGTACTACGACCATTATTCCCTAAAGATTATCACTCTGAAACTCAAGTGATGATTCAATTAATGTCTCATGATGAAGACGTTATGCCAGATGCAATGGCAGGTTTAGCTGCTTCTGCCGCTATTCAATTATCAGATTTCCCATTTGAATGTGCTATCTCTGAAGCAAGAGTTGGTCGTGTAAACGGTGAATTCGTTATTAACCCAACTCGTGCTCAATTATTAGAGTCTGACATCGATATGATGATCGGTGCCTCTGCTGATTCTGTAATGATGGTTGAAGGTGAGATGGATGAGATTTCTGAAGAAGAAATGACCGAAGCAATTAAGTTTGCACATGAAGCTATAAAAGTTCAATGTGCTGCTCAAGAAGCGTTAGCGAAAGCTTTCGGTAAAAAAGATGTACGTGAGTACGAGCCAGAACGTGAAGATGCTGATTTAGCTAAGAAAATTCATGACATGGCTTACGATAAAGTATATGCTGTTGCCCAAGCAGGTTCTGCAAAACATGAGCGTAGCGCTGCTTTTGGAGAAATCAAAGAAGAAATTAAAGCTTCTTTCTCTGAGGAAGAGCAAGCTGATTATGGCTCATTGATTTCTAAATACTACAGCAAAGCTGAGAAGGCAGCCGTACGTGATTTAACATTAAATGAAGGTTTACGTTTAGACGGTCGTAAGACTGATGAAATCAGACCAATTTGGTGTGAGGTGAACTATTTACCTTCTACACACGGTTCTTCTATCTTTACTCGTGGAGAAACTCAAGCTTTAGCTACAGTTACTTTAGGTACAAGTAGAGAAGCAAACCAAATTGACATGCCGTCTTACGAAGGTGAAGAGCGTTTCTATTTACATTATAACTTCCCTCCTTTTTCAACCGGTGAAGCAAGACCTATTCGTGGAACATCTCGTAGAGAGGTTGGTCATGGTAACTTGGCTCAACGCGCATTGAAAGGAATGGTTCCTGAAGATTGCCCATACACGGTACGTGTAGTTTCAGAAATTTTAGAATCTAACGGTTCTTCTTCTATGGCTACTGTTTGTGCTGGTACTATGGCGATGATGGATGCTGGTGTTCAATTGAAAAAACCAGTTTCTGGTATTGCAATGGGATTAATTTCTGATGCCGATTCTGGTAAATACGCTGTTCTTTCTGATATTTTAGGTGATGAAGATCACTTAGGTGATATGGACTTTAAAGTTACAGGTACTGCAGATGGTATTACCGCTTGCCAAATGGATATTAAAGTAAAAGGTCTTTCTTATGAGATTCTTGTTAATGCTTTAAAACAAGCTCGTGATGGTCGTTTACATATCTTAGGAAAAATTACGGAAACTATTTCTACTCCTAACGAAGATGTTAAAGATCATGCTCCTACAATGGTATCTAGACGTGTTCCTAATGAATTCATTGGTGCATTAATTGGACCTGGTGGAAAAGTGATTCAAGAAATGCAGAAAGAAACTGAAACAACTATCGTTATCAACGAAGACCCAGTTACTGAAGAAGGTATCGTAGAAATCTTAGGTGTTGGTAGAAAAGGTATCGATGCTGTAATGGCAAAAATAGATTCTATCTTATTTAAACCAGAGGTTGGTAGCGTTTACGAAGTAAAAGTTATTAAGATGCTTGATTTTGGTGCAGTTGTAGAATATATGGATGCTCCAGGTAATGAAGTATTGTTACACGTAAGTGAATTAGCTTGGGAACGTACGGAAAATGTAGCTGATGTGGTAAACATGGGTGATGTATTTGATGTTAAGTATTTCGGTATAGACAAACGTACTCGTAAAGAGAAGGTTTCTCGTAAAGCACTTTTACCTAAACCAGAAGGTTTTGTTGAAAGACCACCACGTGATGATAAAAGAAGAGATGACCGTCGTGGAAACGATCGTAATCGTGATAGAAAACCAAGAAGAGATTAATACTCTTGTAAGGTAATTCTTAAAGCCTCGACTAAACAGTCGAGGCTTTTTTTATGTAGTTCAACGGAAAAATGAACTTTTTTTGATTGAATTGTAACATTCGGAAGTTTTTTACGTATAAGTATATGCAGTCTATGCAAACTGAACTTAATTTATTTTAATGAGACAGCTTAAGATTACAAAACAGGTCACCAATAGGGAGACCGCATCTTTGGACAAGTACTTACAAGAAATTGGAAAAGTAGACTTGATTACCGCTGATGAAGAAGTAGAGTTGGCACAACGTATCAAGGCAGGCGACCAGATCGCTCTTGAAAAACTTACCAAAGCCAACCTCAGATTCGTGGTTTCAGTTGCGAAGCAGTACCAAAACCAAGGTCTTACTTTGCCAGATTTGATTAACGAGGGTAACCTTGGTCTAATCAAAGCTGCACAGCGTTTTGACGAAACGCGGGGATTTAAATTTATCTCCTACGCCGTATGGTGGATCCGTCAATCTATATTACAAGCATTGGCAGAACAATCTCGTATCGTTCGTTTGCCATTGAACAAAATTGGGTCTATCAACAAGATCAACAAAACTTTTGCTTTCCTTGAGCAGGCACACGAAAGAATGCCTTCACCTGAAGAAATTGCGAAAGAATTGGATATGACTGTTGATGACGTAAAACAATCATTGAAAAACTCAGGTAGACATGTATCTATGGATGCCCCTCTTATTGATGGTGAAGATTCTAACCTTTATGATGTACTTCGTAGTGGTGAGTCTCCTAATCCAGATAGAGAATTGTTACATGAGTCTTTACGTACAGAAATTGAGCGTGCTTTAGAAACATTAACGCCTCGTGAGGCAGATGTTATTCGTTTGTACTTTGGTCTTGCTAACCAGCATTCTATGACCTTAGAAGAAATTGGTGAAACTTTTGATCTTACCAGAGAAAGAGTTCGTCAAATTAAAGAAAAAGCAATTAGACGTTTAAAGCATACTTCTAGAAGTAAAATATTAAAAACGTATTTGGGTTAAAAACCCTCAGCGTTCAAGCTATAAAAATTACACGTTAAATATTCCCTAAATTGGTAATATGGCATATTAATTGTAATTTTAACGGTAACAACAGTTTATCATGACTGTTCGTTTTTTGATTGATGAATAAACTCCGGCTGATTACCGGAGTTTTTTCATTTATAATAGTTTCATTAGTATTTACTTAGCTAAGATTAAACTACTATCATCTCCTAAATTTCTTTCCTTATCTTAGAGCATCATTACCAACCCAATGAAATACACACTACTAATTTCAATAGTTTTCATGTGCTTTAGTTCTTGTAATCAACATAAAAATAATACTGACTATAGCAGCTATCCAACTCCTGTAAATGAAAATCTATGGCCACAGTACAGTCAAAAATCTACCTTATTTAAACTCTGGTCTCCTAATGCCGAAGAAGTAATCTTAAAACTTTATAAAACCGGAAACGACACTAAATCATATATAAAATATTCATTAACCAAAGACGACTATGGTATTTGGAAAATTAATGTTGACGGTGATTTGAACGGAACTTACTATACTTTTCAAGTTAAATCAGATAACAAATGGCTAAATGAAACACCAGGGATTTATGCTCAAGCTGTTGGCGTAAACGGAAATAGAGCAATGGTTGTCGACATGGAAAAAACTAATCCTAAAAATTGGCAAAATGATAACTCCCCTTCTCTAAATCACCAAAATGAAGCTATAATCTATGAGCTTCATATAAGAGATATGACAATTCATCCACAATCAGGATCTTCTTTACCTGGAACTTATTTAGGCTTGGTTGAACCTGGAACAAAAGGACCTAACCAAATTGCTACTGGTATTGACCACATAAAAGAATTAGGCATAACTCATGTACACCTTTTACCTACTTTTGATCATTATGCCATAGATGAAACCAAATTAACTACACCGCAATTTAATTGGGGATATGATCCTCAAAATTATAATGTTCCTGAAGGGTCCTTTTCTACCGAGCCTTTTAATGCAGAAGTTCGCATTAAAGAATTTAAACAAATGGTTCAAAGTTTTCATGACAATGGTATTGGTGTTATAATGGATGTTGCTTATAACCATACCGGCAAAACAGATGAATCTAACTTTAATCAAGAAGTACCTGGTTATTATTACCGGCATTGGGAAGATGGTTCTTATTCAGATGCTGCTGCTTGCGGCAACGAAACTGCCTCTGAGCGCGCAATGATGCGTAAATTCATAATTGAATCTGTTTTATATTGGACAAAAGAATACCATATTGATGGTTTTAGATTTGATCTTATGGGCATTCATGATATTGAAACTATGAATCAACTATCCAAAGCTGTTCTAGAAATAAATCCTGATGCACTACTTTATGGCGAAGGATGGACTGCCAAAGATTCACCTCTACCAGAGGAAAAACGAGCATTAAAAAAGTACACCCATCAACTAAATAGTATAGGAGCTTTTAGTGATGATTTACGTGACGGATTAAAAGGTTCTGTTTTTAAAGATAAAAGTTTAGGTTTTGTAAGTGGAGCTAAAAATACCGAAGAATCTATAAAATTCGGAATCGTTGGTGCTATTCAACATCCTCAAGTTAATTATAAAAGCGTAAATTACTCTGACGCCCCATGGACCAACGAACCATGGCAAGCTATAAATTACGTATCCTGTCATGACAATCATACTCTTTTTGACAAACTAAAAATTTCAAGACCCAATGCAGATTTTAAGTCTTTAATTGCAATGGATAAATTGGCAAATGCCATTGTACTTACATCGCAAGGGACTCCATTTCTACATGCCGGATCAGAAATGCTGCGTACTAAAAATGGCGAACATAATTCATATAATCTACCAGATAGCATTAACCAACTAAATTGGAATTGGAAAAATGATTATAAAGATGTTTTTCTCTACTATAAAGATCTAATTAAACTAAGAAAAGAGCATCCAGCTTTTCATATGACAACTGCAGTACAAGTTCGTGAACATCTAAGATTTCAAGAAGTAAATGATAGCCTTGTTTCATTTACCTTAGTTGACAATGCAAATAATGATAGCTGGAAAAATATTTTGGTTATCTACAATGCATCCCACGAAAAAATCAATTATAAAGTTGAAGGAGTTTGGCAAGAAGCGATTTCTGGTAGTACCTTTGACCTCACCGGCACTCGTACCTTATATGGCAATTTTGATGTTCCGGCATTGTCAATGTACATTGCATTTCAAAATTAAACGTAGTTACTACTTCTAAATAAAAAATCTATTATGGGCTCAGATTCTCAACCTAACAATCCGCTGCACGGTGTAAAATTGGTTACTATTCTAGAAGAACTTACAGAAAAGTATACGTGGGAAGATTTAGCCGGTCAGGTCAATATTAACTGTTTTAAGAGTAATCCTTCCATAAAATCTAGCTTAAAATTTTTACGTAGAACACCATGGGCACGTGAAAAAGTGGAACATTTATACCTTCAATCCTTTAAAAAATAATGAGCTTTAATATTGTACTTATAGAACCAGAAATTCCCAATAACACAGGAAATATTGGCAGACTAGCTCTTGGCACAGGTTCTACGCTGCACTTGGTAAAACCTTTTGGGTTTGAACTTACAGATAAACGCTTAAAAAGAGCAGGTCTTGATTACTGGCAGCATCTAAATGTTATAATGTACGAGAATGTTGATGCATTCTTTGAGCAGAATAAAAACGAAAAAATGATTTTCTTTTCTGCCAGTGCTACTAAAAATCATTGGGAAATTGATTTTGAAGATGATATGTTTTTAGTTTTCGGCAAAGAATCTGTTGGTTTACCTAAATCTATTTTAAATAAAAATGAGGATAAAGCTGTAAAAATCCCTTTATACAGTAAACATATCCGTAGCCTTAATTTAGCTAATGCAGTTGCAATTTCTATTTATGAAGGCTTAAGACAAATACAATAACACACCTGTTACTCCCTAATTGTTTTGGCGTTGAATTTTTAGAATAAAAATTTTAAACCTCCACTTTTTAATTGCTGTATTTCATAAATATTGAAATGGCAAAATAATCTGTTTATTACAAGAGTATTCTTAAGACAATCTTCATTTAATACACTTACGATATTAAATGAGTTCTTACCTCGATAAAGTTTTCCTATCTCTCATTAATGGTAAATTAAATTATTATTTTCAAGCTAATAATTAATAAATCCACCTACCAAACAACAACTAGTATGAACTCAAAATCACTTCTCGTCTTTATTTTTTCCTTTTTATTTATTTGCAGCTCTTTGCATGCTCAAAAAAAGAAGAATAAAAAAACCAACTCGCAAACTACACTCAACAAAGCGTTTTATGATAATTTAGAATGGCGCAATATTGGACCTGTTCGCGGTGGACGTTCATTAGGATCTGCCGGCAGCCCAAGTAGGCCCAATGAATATTATTTTGGAGCAACTGGTGGTGGGTTATGGAAAACTACCGATGGTGGTAATGAATGGAAACCAGTTACAGATGGTCAAATAACTAGCTCTTCCGTTGGCGCTGTGGCCGTATCCGAAACAAATCCTGATATCGTCTATATTGGCATGGGAGAAGTACAATTAAGAGGTAGTATTACGCAAGGTGACGGCGTTTACAAATCAATTGATGCCGGTGAAACATGGAAACACTTAGGATTAGAAGAAACACAAGCGGTTTCTAGAATTAGAATTCATCCTACAAATCCTGATATTGTATATGTTGCAGCTTTAGGTCACCCATATGGTGATAATGAAGAACGTGGTGTTTTTAAAAGTACCGATGGTGGTAATACATGGAACAAAACACTTTACGTAAGTGATAAGGCTGGTGCTGTAGACTTGATTATTGATCGCAACAACCCAAATGTATTATATGCCAGTACTTGGCAAGTGCAACGTAAAGCTTGGAAAATGTGGGGCGGCGGTCCAGATTGTAAACTATGGAAGTCTACTGATGCTGGAGAAACTTGGACAGATCTTTCAAAAAACCCAGGTATGCCAGAAGGTCCGCTAGGTAAAATTGGGGTAACCGTATCTCCAGCAGATTCCAATCGTGTTTGGGCAATTGTTGAAGCTAATGAAGGCGGAGTTTTTCGTTCAGATGATGCAGGTAAAACTTGGAAAAAAACTAATGATGAACGCAAACTGAGGCAACGTGCATTTTACTATTCTAGAATTTATGCCGACCCATTGGATAAAGATATCGTTTACGGACTAAATGTAAACTTTTGGAAATCTACGGACGGAGGCGAAACATTTGATACCAAAATCAAAGTTCCTCACGGAGATAATCATGATTTATGGATAGACCCTAATAATTCTGACAGAATGATTTCTTCAAATGATGGCGGTGGCGTTGTTAGTTTAAACGGTGGAAAATCTTGGACAGAAGAAGATTACACTACTACTCAGTTGTATCATGTCATGACCACCAACGATATACCTTACCATGTGGCAGGTGCGCAACAAGATAATAGTACCATTGCCGTACCAAGTGACGGATGGGAACACATGCAGGCAAGAGGTCAAGGTGATGGTTGGGCATATGCCGTTGGTGGTGGAGAAAGCGGTTGGATTACTCAACACCCAACCAATTTAGATATATTTTATGCCGGTAGTCAAGGTGCACTTTTAACACGTTATGACAGAAGTAATGGTCAATCTAGAGATATACAGGTGTATCCAAGATTTTTCTCTGGCGAGCCTGCTAGCGCTTTACCTGAACGTTGGCAATGGACTTTCCCTATTATGTTTGCCCCAAAAGATGATAATGTCATGTACACGTGCTCACAACATGTTTGGAAAACCACGGACGATGGACAATCTTGGGAAAAAATCAGTCCAGATTTAACGTATGCAGATCCATCTACATTAGGTAAAACTGGGGGTATTATTACCATGGATATGAACGGACCTGAAATTTACGCTACTGTCTTTGCTCTTGCTCCATCTAACCACGACATTAATACCATATGGGCAGGTTCAGATGATGGTAAAATACATATTACTAGGGATGGAGGTGAAAGTTGGTCGGATATTACACCAAAAGAGTTACCAAAATTTTCTAGAGTCAGTATCATTGATGAGTCAATTCACAATCCAGGAACATTATACGTTGCGGCAAATAGATACCAAGTAGATGATAGACAACCTTATGTTTTTAAAACACACGACTATGGAAAAACTTGGACAAAAATTATTAACGGAATAGAAGATGGGCATTTTGCAAGAGCGGTTCGCGAAGACCCCGTTAGAGAAGGTCTTCTTTTTTTAGCTACCGAACATGGAGTATACTTCTCCATGAACGATGGCGAATTATGGCAAAGTCTTCAATTGGAACTACCAGATACACCGGTTAGAGATTTAGTCGTAAAAGATAATGATGTCGTTTTAGGAACCCACGGTAGAGGATTTTGGATTCTTGATGACATTCAGCCCTTAAGACAATACACTTCTGAAATGAAAGATCAAGAAGCCGTACTTTTTAAACCAACAAATGCTTTAAGAGGGTTGACGAATGCTTCTATTCAATATTATTTAAAGGAAGAAAAAGACACTATCACCTTTGAAATCTATGACGCCAATGATGAACTAATAAATACTTTTACCGGCAACAAACCTAAATACGAAGTAGACCCTAACATACCTTATTGGTTAAAAGGCGGATCCACAAAACCGACCACTGCAAAAGGAATAAACAATTTTACATGGGACATGAGATATCAAGGTGCTACTACTTTTGAAGGAATGATAATATGGAGTGCAAGACCAGCACGTGGACCAAAAGCACCTTTAGGGACTTATAAAGTAAAAATGAAATCTGGTGATTATGAAAAAACCTATGCATTTGATATTGAAATGGATCCAAACCTAAAAGGTATCACCAAAGATGATTTAGACAAGCAGTTTGAACTATCGAACAAAATAATGAGTAAGACAACAGCTGCGAATGAAGCGGTTATTAAAATCCGTGAAATCAAGAAATCGCTGGGTGATGCAAAAGATAATATTAACGAGTTTGAAACAGAGATTACACCCTTCTTGAACGAGTTAACCGAAGTTGAAGAAGCGCTATATCAAGTTAAAAACCAATCGGGACAGGACCCTTTAAACTTCCCTATAAAATTAAATAACAGATTGGCATCATTAAGAAGAAGTGTAGAATCAGGAGAAGCAAAACCTACAAATGGAGCTTATAAAGTTTACGAAGAATTATCGGCAGAATTGGATATTGAATTGAACAAGTTGAACGCTATTTTTCAGCAATACAAGTCAAAAGTAAATCCTATTCTTATAAAAAATGGTGGTACTGAAATTGACTAAAGAGAGTTAAAGCAAAATTTAAAAACAACTGTTGAACGAAATACAAATCCGTATTTTTGTATTGAATTATAAAGGTTTTATATAATGAAAAAGGCAAGTATAGCGCCATCACTTTTAGCAGCAGACTTTGGGAATCTACAACGAGATGTAGAAATGGTAAACGCCAGTGAGGCTACATATCACCATATAGATGTAATGGACGGAGTGTTTGTTCCAAATATATCTTATGGTATGCCTGTCGTTAAAGCAATACATAAATATGCAACTAAGCCTTTAGACGTGCATTTAATGATTGTAGATCCTGATAGATACCTTGAGGAATTTGCCAATTTAGGTGCTCATATTCTAACCGTACATTATGAAGCATGCACTCATTTACATAGAACCATACAAGCCATTAAAGCTTTAGGCATGAAAGCAGGCGTTGCCTTAAACCCCCATACCAATGTAATGCTATTAGAAGATATTATTCAAGATATAGATTTGGTATTGATCATGAGTGTTAACCCAGGTTTTGGCGGGCAATCTTTTATAGATAATACTTATAAAAAAATAAAACAGGCAAAAGAATTGATTACTAGAAAAAATTCAACTGCCTTAATTGAGATTGATGGCGGTGTAACCACTGCCAACTCACAAAAATTAGTTGATGCTGGTGCGGATATTTTAGTTGCGGGTAGCTTTGTTTTTAAAAGTGATAACCCTAGCAACACCATAAAAGAATTAAAGGGATGAACACAGTATTTGATATTGTAATTGTTGGCGGAGGACCTATTGGTATTGCATGCGGTTTAGAAGCAAAGAAAAACGGACTTTCATATCTTATCATTGAAAAAGGTCCTATTGTAAATTCTCTTTTTCACTATCCTAGCAACATGCAATTTTTCTCATCCTCCGAAAAATTAGAAATTGATGAAATACCTTTTATAAGTAATGAAGCCAAACCAAAAAGAGATGAAGCTTTAGAATACTACCGCCGTATCGTCACTTCTAATAAACTAAATATGCATCTATTTGAAAAAGTAAATAATATTCAGAAAAATAATGGTGCGTTTTCTATAACAACAAATAAGAATGCCTACACTTCAAAACAAATTGTAGTAGCTACAGGATTCTATGATATTCCTAATTTATTAAATGTTCCCGGAGAAGATTTAGAGAAAGTAGTACATTATTATGATAACCCTCATTATTATTCAGGTCAGAAAGTAGCAGTTATCGGTGCAAGTAACTCTGCCATTGATGCTGCCTTAGAATGCTATAGAAAAGGAGCTGAAGTATCTTTAATAATACGTGGACCAGAAGTAGGCAAAAGAGTAAAATACTGGGTAAGACCAGATATCATTAACCGTATTGAAGAAGGAAGTATTAAGGCTTATTTTAATACTACAGTTAAATCAATTACAAAAGAAGCCATTACTTTAGTTACAAATAATGAAGAAGTAGAAATACCAAATGATTTTGTATTGGCATTAACGGGATACAAACCTAATTTTGATTTCTTACAAAAATTAGGAGTAAACATCAGCAATGATGAGAAAAAACTACCTGAATACAATCCTGAAACTATGGAAACAAACATTGAAGGACTCTACTTGGCAGGTGTCATTTGTGGTGGTATGGAAACACATAAGTGGTTTATCGAAAACTCAAGAATACATGCAAAAATGATTATGAAAAATATTGTCTCGGATTCTATTACAGTATAATTACAATCATAATCACCTGATTTATTACGGTTAATGATAAAGTCAATAGGTAAAATATAACAATGTTATATATTTACTTAATACCAAAACCTAACCATATTATTTTCTTCGGTACCGAATCAGCTAACCTTGACTCCGTAAAAACAAGAAATATAACTTGTCAGCTTTGCAATAACCAATATACTATATATTATCATTTACAGAAGACATGCACACGTGTTCTGGATACCTGTATTTCCAATAGGCAAAAGCGGAACTTCTTACTGTAGGCACTGTAAAGAAACAGTATCGCCAAAATAAATGTAACAAGTGCTTAAAATGCATTAGAAAAACATTAAAGACAATGCTAAAGGACCAATTTGGCTATTTTCAGAATTATTAGTCTTAGCGTTAACGATAACATTTCATGCATATTCCAGTAGAAAAGATAAAGAAAATACACAACGCTATTTAACAGATCCATTAGTGGTGATATATAAATACAAAGCTAATAATGGTAATTATTCTTCTATGAGACTTGAAAAAGCTACAACAGATAGCTTATACCTTCCATTAAACGATTATGTAATTTCCAAAAAACCAGGACTGTACAAAATTGATAAAGCGGAAAACTACTCTAAAATAACTTACGGTTATTCCAAAAACCAAATATCTCAAATGCAGATAGAAGGTGTTATTTTCAATATAAACAGAGATTAATTTCTTTTCAAAAAATATTAAGATTAATAAAACCCGAGAAATCATTATCTCAGTTTTTATTAGTGCTATATATCTTAGTAATTAGATATATAACCATCTATATTACTCTGTAAAATGAAGGCTTTGTCACTAAGATCACTAAATAGGACTAAGATTTCTTGAATAAAAAAAGCCCCTTACATTACTGTAAAGGGCTTTCGAAAAAGGCGGCTACCTACTCTCCCACTTGGTATAGCAGTACCATCGGCGCAAACGGTCTTAACTTCCCTGTTCGGAATGGTAAGGGGTGGGCCCCGTCGCCATGGCCACCTAAGTTTTAGATCGG
>NZ_JBDVOT010000130.1:0-8907 GCF_039968975.1 Maribacter sp.
ATTAGAGCTTTTATATACGCCCTTTAAAAACGCTTCTGTCTCTTGTAATTTCTTATTTTGAAGATAAACCTGGCTATTTACCTCTTGAATTTCACCTTTCTGTTTATAGATACTAATAAAACCAATTAAAAAAATTCCTAAAGCAGTTAGGGCTACCAATAATGAAGACATTGGAGTTAAGAAAGATTGCGAGGTGTACTCTTCTTTACGAGCAACCATAAGATAGTTCTCCTCTGACATCATTCTATCTTTTATTAACTGAGACTCTGCTACAATTTTACGTATTCGTTGTTTACGTTTATAAGGTAAATCAGTAAAATTGATAACTATACTGTCTTTTGGAAAAAGGCTATCGGCCACAATTGCAGTATCTATTTCATTCTTGATTCTATCATGTAACAACTCTAAAGCCTTAACCCGTTCTTGTTGTGTCTCATTATCTTGAGTAAGGTTTTTTAACCTATCTAATGACTGCCCCATTTCGGCTATTACTATGGAAGAAAGATCAGTCTCTTGTTCTTCAAAAAGCTTGTTCAACTGAATAGCCTCTACTTCTAAAAATTTGGAAGAAAGCTCTACTATTGCCCGTTGCACCTCTAGCGTGTGTGAAACTAAATCTCCGGTTTTATGAAGTCTATTCACTTGATTATAACCTACACTAACAGTGTATAGCAACAAAGCGATAGCCATAATCAATAGAATAATATAGGTTTTTGCAGATCCGATAAGGGATTTTAATTTCAGCATGATCTCACTAGAAAAAAGACTTTTCATTTATAGTAACAAGTTATAAGGGGGTATTACCGATCATAAAATTTCAAAGAATGAATATACCGCATTTTAAGTTTACCATATTGAATAAACAACATAAATATGATTGTATGCTATACAAACTTTAAGTTCGAATAAATTTATCCTATAATGGGGACCATAATTGAATCTAATTCACCTAAATAACTACAAAACCCCATTTCGTAATGAAACGAAATGGGGTTTGTATTCAATTTTTAAAAAACTAGTCTTGTAACGCAAAAGACTGCTGTTCTAAAGCCATAGACTTTTCTTGCTCATCAACTATATCTTTAATGAACTCATCTATTTGATCTTTGGTAACATTGGGCATACAGATTACATGCGTAATATCATCTGTAGCCAATTGCCATTTCTTTTTAATAGCATCTGATACTTTTGGTAGCACTACGGTAATTGCCCCTTTGTTCATCCAGGCATCGATTCCTATTTTAATAAGTTCTTGCTTGCAGTATTCTGCAGTTTCCAAACTATGACGGTAACGCGCCTCTAAGCCCTCTACTCCCATTTTCTTTATCGCATACCACAAAAATAGCGGACTATGACCGTTTCTAGAACCTGTTATCGTAGTATCTAAAGATCCAATGTATGATATACCCCTAGCTATACGGTCTCTTAACGAACGCTTGGCAATAATAACACCTGAAGGAAAAGGAGAGCCAATAAATTTATGACCGCTTATAGAAATACTATCTGCTCCATCTTGTAAATCGAACGGAATACGAGGTTCTATAAATTGACCGTAAGAACCTGCCAAAGCAGCATCACAATGTATGTAATGATTTTGAATGGCTAATTTTTTCAATATACGTTTCACCTCAGAAACATCATCTTTAGCCTCTGTCATAGTGGTACCAAAAGTTGTTAAAATAATGGCCGGCTTATCTCTATTTAATTGCAGAGTGTTCTCCAAATCTTCATAATCCAGTTCTCCATTCTCTTGCGCTCTAATAGTAATACTAGGCAGATTCAGTAAATGAATATTCTTTTTTACACTGTAATGCGTAGATTCAGAAAAATAGACCATTGCTTTTGGGTGAGATTCTCTAGCCAAATACAAGCCATATAAGTTACTTTCAGAACCACCATTGGTTACATAACCCCAGAAATCGTTAGGGTCTGCCCTATATAATTTCGCAAAGAAATCAACCACTTCTCGTTCCATTTCATGTGTTTGAACTTTATAGGTATTATCCTCATATGGATCGCCCACATTATTTATAGGGTGCTTTAAAAATTCGTATAATCTTGAATAATCAAAATCTTTTGCTACTGGATAACCTATAACTCTATCCTTTTCTTGAATTAGCTTGGTTAACAGCTCATCTATCTGTTGTTCGTTATTCATAATTACTTATTATTAGACGTATTTTAATACTGTAAAATTACAATTACTAATAATAAATTACTTTATATAAAACAAATACAGAATATTGAACTATTATATTTAAATTAACAAACTTAAATTACTGTTTATATTTTTATAGACAAGTATAAAAGAAAAATAAACTGGCATGGATACGATCGACAACAAAATTTTGATGCAACTTCAAGAAAATGCAAAGCAAAACACCAAAGAAATTGCGGCAAAAGTAGGGTTAAGCGTTACCCCCACTTATGAAAGAATTAGAAAGTTAGAGCAGCAAGAAATCATTAAGTCTTATGTTGCGCTTTTAAATAGAACTAAAATTGGAAAAGAATTAATTGCTTACTGTCAAGTGACCTTATCTCAACATCAAAAGAAATTGGCAGACAAATTTAAAGAGGAAATACTGCAATTACCGGATATCATGGAATGTCATCAAGTATCTGGAAATTTTGATTTTCTATTAAAAATAGCGGTAGATGATATTGCCGAGTTTCATAAATTTATAAATGAAAAACTATCTATCATTGACGGTATTTCTACCATACACAGTTCGTTTGTTTTAAATTCTGTAAAGGATAGTACTGGTTATAACTTAAAAGCTACAAGTCCGTAAAATTTATAATGACTAGATACTCGATTCTGAAAACATTTTTCGAACAGTATCTTGAATCGTAAATAAATTACTGACCGTATATACACCTACACACTCTTCTAAGTGACTACTATCTGGAGCCATAGTCGAATTTTCGCTAGCCGATAATAAATGAATTTGATTTGCTAAATCTGGTTGATATTTCATACCATAGATAGCAAATTTAGAGGCACGAATAATGTCGTCATTGTACTGCTGACCTCTAGCTTTTTTTATCTTTATATCTTCCAACTTTGGCGGCCTGTTAAATACTTGTTCGTAAAACTCAATTACCGGACTTTCATTTACACCTATTAGTTTATGAATAAAAGCGATATAATAGGTGCCATCTATATTGATAGAAATAACATCATTCTCCCTAAAAAACGTAATGTTCTTTTGCCTAGAAGGTTTTCTTTTTAATGCTGTAGGTTTCGTTTTTAAGAACTCTTTTATTTTAGGAGATTTTCTAAAAAAATCATCACTTAGAACAACGTTATCATTTAATAAATCAATTGCTTCAAGAGCTTTCTCTGTTATGTGTTTATCTGAAAAACCGTATTTATGAAGCTGCGTTGCCAAGGTTAGGTAAACCTTTTCCTTATAATATCTAACTAATCCGGTTTCTGCTTTTAACACACAATTCCAACGGGTCAACATTAGCGGTAACACATACGATTCAATATCATCAAGACTACCGCCATTCTTTAAAGCCATACCTCTCGTAACTAGTCTGATTAAATCGTCTTCTACGGATTCATTCAACTGTTGAAATCCAATTTTGTCTGTAATCTGTTTGTGCTTCATATGAATCCTAAAATTTACGTTTTAGCTTTTACTCAAATCAGCCTCCTTCTATTTTCGGTTGTTCTTAATAAACTCTGTCGGATTTATGTAACCTGACGTGTTACTTGAATACCCTCCACCTATAGGCAAACCTACTTTACTTCGTAGTTCTAAATGTAAGTGCGCTAAATACTGACCTCCATTATTGCCGATTGTACCAATTTTATCCCCTTTGTTTACATAATCTCCTTCTTGCACGTCTATTTCTAGACAGTGAGCGTATAGAGATTCTATTTGAGTATCGGCATCTGTCTGATGTATAATTCTAATTACATTTCCCCATCCACCGTTTATATCTTCCGCAAAAGAGACATAACCATTTGCAATGGCATATATAGAATCGCCTAAGTCTGTATTACCACCACCTACTCCGTTCCAATCTTCTCCTAAATGATTATTTTCTCCGAACTTCTGGGCATTGTAATAGCCGCTAGCATTTGGTTTACCAACAGGAAAATCAAATCCATTTGCTAATTTTAACGTGTCGTTTTTAATTGTATCCACATTCTCTACAATAATATTTGGTTTTTTTTGAACTTCAGACTTACATCCAAAAAGACCAAGACCTATTATAAAATTAAAGAAGATGTATTGCATACCTGTATGTAGTTTAAAATAAATAGTTACAATTCTTTTTCAAACATTTGAGCTATTTTGCCAGGTATACATCATATCCAATTTTTTGAATATCATCTACATTTGTCCAATACAGCTCGTCTAAATCGTTCAATCGTTTATCTTGTGCTTCAGATATATACTCATGTAAGTATTTGGGAATATCCCAAAGAGCTTTTACCCTGTCATCATCTTTTAATTTTGAAATGATTTTTCACATTCTGTTATTAACGCAAGTGATTTTACAGCCTCAATCTTTTTCAGCACTTTTTGGGTCTCTACAAAGTTTTTGTAACCCCAATTACAAAAAAACTGCATAAATCCGCTATTATACATATCAGCTTCTACTTACCACCTCTTGCTCAGGTACAGTCATTTTACTTAAATCACCATCAAATTCGTTAAATAGCTTATCAACAACATCAAAAGAATACTTTTCAAATTCCGCTCTAATATCCATTACTATTTTTTTCCTTTTTTTTGATCAATTAAAACTTAATTACTGAAGCCTTAGAAATTTTCAAATCTCATTTTAACTAAAATATTTTTTCCATATGCATACTAGGGTCTTTCATAAAATCTTTAAAACTGCATAGGTCATTTAACTCTTCGTGTTCTAAATCAAAACAAGCTATTTTTTGTGTTTTAGGATTCCATACTAATATGATATGTTCATAATCTCCAGATGACTTTGAAAGTCTTAAAAGTTTTTTTCTACCATGCTTACATGGAACTATGTCTACCAGTGAAAAGAAGTTAAAGTATTCGAAATGACTTTCAGGCAAAGCAAGATGCAAATTATCACCATTTAAAAATTCAATTAAGTCTTTAGATAATTTATAGGGCTCTAATTCACCTAACCTATATTCTAAACTATGAAATTTTTCGGGTTCTAGCGACTTGAAATAAGCTGCCATTTCATTATCATCTTTTTCTAATGCAATTTGATAGGGCCTTAGTCCGTCTTTTTCAGCTATGGTTACATCGGCACCATGCTCAACTAAGAACTTGCACATTTTTAAATCTACTAATCGAGCAGCTACACACAGTGGTGTTGGCATAAAAGAATACACCATATCTGGTTTGTTATAGTTTATATCTACATTATTAGCGATAAAATAATCTATGGCTTTGTAGTTTTGACTACTAACAACTTTTCTAAAAGCCTTACCACCATATTCACTTACAGTGTAGCCTAAACTATGAATTATAGGTAAATTTTCAATTCTATTACCATAAAGCGCCTGTTCGAATGCGTCAGATTTTACATTGTTAACCAGGTTAATTTTGGCACCGTGCGCTACAACATATCTAATAATTTCTTCATTGCAATAACGAACAGCTCTCAGAAAACTAGGATTGTTTTTTGAGTTGAGATCAGCCTTATGTTCCACCAGCCATTTTACAGATGCAAACGACTCCATTATCAAAGCTAAATCTAGAGGAGATTCTTCAATATACTTACCTATTTTTATAAGCTCATTAACATTCCACCCCTGCTGTAAATGGGTATCTAATGCATCTGTATTGCCTTGAATTATGTCTGATACTATTTGAGGAACACTTTCAAATGACCCTATATCTTTTAATTTTATCATTCTTACAGTTTTTTATAGTTGCCTGAGTCTGCTTATTAATTATTAAAATATGGCAACTTTTTAATGTCTATGTATTTATTGTCGAAACTCATTCTTAACCCTGATGCAATGCATACCCTCGTGTTCGTTTACTTTTTAATTTCAGGAAAATCTACCTCTTTAAATTCTTCAGCGTCATCAACATCAAATGGAATTGGCTCAAGATGCGCGTGAAATTCATCATATATTTCACCCGTGCTCTTTTTAATTTTATAGCTAGACTCTTGAGATTCAGATACTACTTCAATTGCATAATAATCTTCATTCTCACGAATAATGATATCATCTTCAAAACCTTCTAAACTACCAATGGTCTGTTTCACAAAATCGATATGTTTTTTAATATCTTCCGTTAATTGAAAATACGGAATCGTCTCTTCATTTGTATATCCATAAGGATTTGAAACGGAGTTTTTATACGTAGTTTCGGTAGTAATATTCACCCCAACATCAAAATAGTAAATTGTATTTATAGGAAGGTATTTGTATTGATTTCTAAAAGAAACATACACTTCTTCACCATTTGACAACACCGTAGCTGATGCAAAATTTTCAAGACTAATAGAACCGCCAATTGACTTTAAAGCTGATGCAACAATAGCATCTTCACCCAATTTAAGTATCTCTGTTACCTCTTTTGACATTTTAAGATTGTTTTGATGCTTATGCTGCGCATGACAAACTGAAACGGTTTGCATGAACAGAATAAAAATAAGGGTTGTGAAGATTTTCATTAATTGTATTTGATGCGTGCTTAAAGAGTATCGCTTAAATTAATTATCCAGTAATTTCTTCAATGCTTCAATAATCTCTTCAGGTTCTGATCGTGTTCTGTAATCAACGTTTACATAACTCCATTTTACTTCACCATCTTTACCCAAAATAAATGTTGCTGGTATAGGCAGAACGTTTGCATTGCCATTATTGATTGCTTCTAGATCAAGATTACGATCCACACGCATGTGATCCAATAAAAACTCGGGCACCTGCCAAGCTACTCCGTATTCAGTAGCCACCTTTGCATCTTGATCGGACAATACTATAAAGTCCATTTCACTGATTTCACTCTTTGTCAATGACCCATCTGGTACTTGAGGACTTATAGCCACCAATGTAGCACCTAACTCTTGTATTTCACTTAACCTAGCTTGCAAAGCTCTCAATTGCAAATTGCAATACGGACACCAATCTCCGCGATAAAAAGTAAGTACAACTGCTCCTTGTTCTCTTAAATCATGCAACGATATTGATTCTCCCACAGCATTAGGCAACTTAAAATCTGGAGCTTTTTGCCCAATTTTTACCGCGTTTACTCCTTTTTCAAAAGCTTTTGCTTCCTCAATCACTTCATCTACACCCTGCATGAATTCAGGTTTAGCCAATCTACCCGATGCAATTTTAGCGTCAGTTTGTTCTTTTAAACTTTTCATTATTCTAATTTCATTGATATGAAGGATAAAGGTATTAATAGCAAGAGTTGACAAAGAATCTTTCCTATTAATTTAACATAAGATTGTAAGTTGATTTTATCTAATTTCTAGTTTAATCTCAATGTCCATTAAGAGGATTTTCAATGTCTTCGTCATTACATTCCATTTTCAAAATCCAATGACCATATTTTGAGAACTCTATATAAATTACATCACCCACATTTACTTTTTCAAAATCTTTTTTCAACAGACCATATTTATAAAAATCCGGATTCTGTTCAAATTCTATTTCATAATGATAATAGTTATCCATGTCCCTTCTCTTGTATTTTATTCTTAACTCTGTAGAGACTTTAATTTTTTCCTCTAAGTCTTTCTCTGTTGGACTTTTATAAAAGAAACGGAGATATGGTAAAAAAGAAACAACAAAAAAGAAACAAGCTAAAAATTCAATAAATCCAAAGCCTGGTTGTTTTAATAACCCTATAGCAATAACACCTAAAATGATATTTGCAATAAACCATGCAACATTAGATTTTTTGCTTTTAGAACGAATAACCCTTAAGTCATCTTCCGTAAATGGAGCTTCGTATTTTTTAGACTGATTCAATTTTTAATGAAATGATCTGTAGTGGTTTGGTTGAAAAACAATTAGTGAAATATGTACTTATTTTCTGCTACTTTTAAGAAGAAATCTATTTGTAGTATTGTTTTCTTAAATCAAAAGTAATTCAATTTATAATTGCCTCTTATTTATCTAGAGATAGCGTTATTCATAATAGGTATATTCACGCTTAGAAACAAATACTACCTTTCCTTTGTCATACTTGGTTTTTTTTATCCAATTACCGTGATCATCGTATTCATATGTAAATGTAAAATGTTCTTTATATTTATCTAGATCATTTGCAATAGCATATTCAAGATCTGCTTTATCATTGCCAAATTTTAGAAAGTTTATCTCCTCTATCCTATTATTTCTATCATCATATTTATAAGCTGACCTAAAGTTTAATCTTTCATCTGGCGTAAACATTTTGATCAGTATTTTATTTCCATTTTCGTCATAGTCAAAAATTGCTCTTTCCACTAGTAGATCATCTGTATTGTAGAGTGTTTCCTCAATGACTTTACCTTTTTCATTATACTTATAAATTGTTCTTTTATAAACCTTACCTTTGTGGTGTTCTATAAATTCAGTCTGATTTCCATTCTCATCATACTTATACATCCACTTTCCCTGGCTATATGAACTAGACCATTTGGTTGTAACAAGATTTCCTTCTTCATCATATTCAAAAATTCTTTCTGCTAATGGACCAGAACCATGGTCAGTTAAACTATTGACTAGTCTCTGAACCATGTACCCTTTGTTATCATATTTGAAAATGGTTTTATCCTGAAGTCTATAATCCCTTTTTTCTATAGCATATCCTTTCTTATTATACTCATTAAAAAACAATTTCTTTTCTGTTGTATCCTTTAGTTTGTTTACATTAGAACTTACTTCTTCAAAAGTTTTAACCTTTCCTTTTAAATTATCTTGAGCCCAACTATTCTCAATAATTT
>NZ_JBDVOT010000131.1:0-2097 GCF_039968975.1 Maribacter sp.
TAGGTATTCAGTATAATTTTAAATAACGAATAACCAGATCAAATAAAAAGAGCCCTCAATTGAGAGCTTTTTTTATGTAATATAAATAGCGTTAGCATCTAAACGCTACAATTCTATTTCTTTCAAAGCATTTATAGTCGCATCTAAATCATCATAACTTAAGGCATCGTTTAAGAAGTAACTTTCAAAAGCACTAGGTGGCAAATAAACGCCTCTTTCTAGCATACCATGAAAGTATTTCTTGAAGGTTTCATTATTACCTTTTGCAGAAGAAGCAAAATCAACCACAGGTTCATCGGTAAAATGTACTGAAATCATACTACCGTAACGGTTGATTTGATGTGCTACTTTTTTCTCGGTCAACACTTCGGCTATGCCTTTATGCAAATATTCCGCTTTTTCGGCTAGGCTTTTAAATACTTCAGGGTTATTGTTCAATTCGGTCAACATAGCCAAACCTGCACTCATAGCTAACGGATTTCCACTTAAAGTTCCTGCTTGATAAACGGGACCATCAGGAGCAAGAAAGTCCATTATCTGATTTCTAGCAGCAAAAGCACCTACTGGTAAACCACCACCAATAACTTTACCATATGTAACAATATCAGCCTTTATGTTCAATACTTCTTGGGCTCCGCCTTTTGCCAAACGAAATCCGGTCATTACCTCATCGAAAATTAGTAAAATGCCTTCTTGAGTACACAGTTCACGAAGACCCTTCATAAATTCATCAGTAGGCACTATGCACCCCATATTACCGGCAATTGGCTCAATAATAATCGCTGCCAACTCGCCTTTATTGGCTTGTACCAATTCTTTCACTCCGGCTAAATCATTGTAATCTGCTAACAAAGTATCTTTTGCCGTACCCTGAGTAACACCTGGGCTGTTAGGGCTACCAAACGTAACTGCACCACTACCTGCTTGAATCAAAAACGAATCTGAATGACCATGGTAGCATCCTGCGAATTTTATGATTTTATCTTTACCTGTAAATCCTCTTGCTAAACGTACTGCACTCATACAAGCTTCTGTTCCGCTGTTCACAAACCTAATTTTTTCCATATTAGGCACCATAGAAATAGCCAGTTTTGCGAGCTCCGTCTCTATTTCCGTAGGCATACCAAACGAAGTACCGTTCTGTGCCTTTTCTACAACAGCGCTAATGACCGATTCATGGGCGTGACCTAATATTAACGGTCCCCAAGATGCGATATAATCAATTAATTTATTCCCATCTTCATCATACAGATAGGCACCTTTTGCTTTCTTTACAAAAATTGGATCGCCGCCAACTGCTTTAAATGCTCTTACAGGTGAATTTACTCCTCCAGGTATATATTTTTTCGCCTCTGCGAACAGGGCGCTACTTCTTTGATAGATCATTCTCTTAATAAATTTTTATTATTTGACTTTAATTGGCTGTCCAATAGATAAGTCTGCACTGCGTAAATTATTCAACTCCATTAATTCATCGACACTCATATAGTACTTTTTAGATAAAGAATACAAAGTATCTCCTTTTTGCACCGTATGTATGTTGCTTGCATCGTTCGTAGCTACAGTTGTAGTTTTATATTTGACTTTTTTAGATTGTTTGTCATACTTGTGCAAATCATATTTCTCTATCAAATAGATCAATTTTTGCGGGTATTTTGGATCTGTAGCATAACCCGCCTTTCTTAAGCCTCTTGCCCACCCTTTATAATCGGTATGTTTTAAATCGAAAAGAAAAGCATATCTAGACCTAGTGGTCAAGAAAATACTATGATCCCTAAAAGAATACATGGGGTGGTTATATTTTCTAAAACACTCTCCCTTTTCATCATCGTCATGAAAGTCATAATCACCCTCCCAACCTTTATGGCATTTAATACCAAAATGATTATTGGTTTTCATAGCCAATTCACCTTTTCCGTTACCACTCTCTAAAAGCCCTTGAGCCAAGGTTATACTCGCGGGTATACCGTAGCCTATCATCTCTAGTTGAGCGGTCTCTGCAAATGTACTTATGTATTCTGATGGAGAATCTATGTTAAACCGTACAAATTTAGATGGCTCTGCAGGTAGATTTGCATTTTCTTCCTTTTTAGAAAT
>NZ_JBDVOT010000132.1:0-7327 GCF_039968975.1 Maribacter sp.
CCACAGCTTCAAAAAAAATTGCTTCTAACAATTTCCATAACCTTTATAGTATAAATGATAATATGTATCGCTCAGAACAACCCACTAAAAAAGGGACGAAAGAGCTGCAGGCAATGGGTATAAAATCAATCGTAAATTTAAGACGCCAACCCACAGATGAAAGAAAGATAAAGGGTCTAAACCTTGATTTAAATCGCATACCGTTAAAAGCATCTAGAATAGATTTTGATGATATTTTCAATGCTTTAAATAGCATACAACAAGCTGAAAAACCTGTACTTGTTCATTGCTGGCATGGTTCTGATAGAACTGGTGCTATCATCGCTGCTTCTAGAATGGTGTTTGATAATTGGAGTAAAGAAAAAGCTATTGCAGAATTTACAGATATACGCTTTGGTTATCATAGAACAAGATTCCCTAATCTAATCGCCCTATTAGAATCTTTAGACGTTGATAAGCTAAAAAACAAACTAGAGGCTGTAAGATTATCTAAATCTAACTAACTATTTACATTTTCATCTCTTTACTAATTTCTACCATAGTTCAATCTAGCGGCTGAACAACTAATTATACTCCATCGCACTTCATAAATCATAGTTTTGTTTAATTAAATAGATAAATAATTAAACATTTTGTATATTTAACTTCTAGTTCATTTACACATAAGTAAATAAGAAATACAAAAAGCTATGTTCGGTATATTTAAGAAAAAATCAGAGATTGATAAATTGCGTGATCAATATGCAAAACTTTTAAAAGAAGCGCATACTTTATCGACTACCAATAGAAAAATGAGTAACCAAAAAACATTCGAAGCAGATGAAATAATGAAGAAAATTGAGAAACTGTCTTAGTTTATTTCCTCTAAAAATTTTCTTCAAGCACATAAAATAGTTAAATGAATATTCTAAACTTAGCTATACTCTTATCTAGTATAGCATTTTTATATTACGGTACTGAATGTTTGCTATCTCAAAAAATGAAAGATGAGTTCGCAAGATTTGGTTTGAAAAATCAAAGGATTTTAACCGCATATCTTCAACTTTTAGGTGGATCGGGATTAATAGTTGGATATTTCTTTTCACCTATCTTATTATTCGCAGCTGCTGGGGGACTTACATTATTAATGTTATTAGGGTTTGCAGTGAGAATAAAAATTAAAGATAGCTTGCTTGAGTCATTACCATCACTAATATTAGCTTTAGTAAATTTATTCATAGCAGTACGCTATTTCCAACAAATTAATTGGTAATACCCTTTATACAAAGGCTATTACCAAACATAATGTCAAAAATAAAGCGGCAGGAAAAGATTTGAACAAAGGGTCTTTTATCTTAAAGTGCATAGCTATTGAACCCAACAAAAAAGTCGCTAAACCTAAAGCTGCCGGTTGCTTTAAAACTGGAAACCAAATGGCTGCCAATAATAAAATAGCGAGTGTTACTTTAAAAAAACCTACGATATAACATATCTGTTTTGATAAGCCATAAGCCTTAAATTCTTCAATAATGGTTGTTGCTTTACCACCACGCCATTTTGTTGCTTTTTTATTTTGAACAAGCCATACATTTAAAATACTAATACCAACGATAATTTGAAATGCGATTATTATATAATTCATGATTTTATAGATTTGTAAAATATTTATTTCAGTTAGACTACTTCAAAAGTACTAATTTTGTTTAAATTTAAACTAAATTAGTTAAACAAAATAATAAAATGAATAAACAGGAGAATAAAGTACATATCATTGGTGCTGGAATCAGTGGATTAATAGCCGCAACAGTACTAGAACAACACGGTTTTTCTCCTGTAATTATTGAAGCTACGGATAGGGTAGGCGGTAGAGTCAAAACTGATATTATAAATGGGTATCAATTAGACCACGGATTTCAAGTTTTGTTAACGGAATACCCTGCAGCTCAAAAATATTTAGATTACGAATCTTTAGAATTACAACATTTCTTACCTGGTGCTTCTATTTTCAAAAATGGAAAACAAGAAGTAATCGGTGATCCGCTTAGAGATGCATCTTTATTGTTTTCCACCCTTTCTGCCAGTATTGGTACCTTTTCCGATAAATTGAAAATACTCAAATTAAATACCAGACTTAAGAAAAAAACTATTGAACAGATATTCAATGATAAAGAACAGTCTACATTTTCCTATTTAACTGATTTTGGGTTCTCTACAAAAATGATCAATGAATTCTTTAAACCATTTTTTAGTGGAATTTTTCTTGAAAACAAATTAGATACCTCTAGCAGAATGTTCGAATTTGTTTATAAAATGTTCGGTGAAGGTAACGCTGCATTACCCAAAGGTGGTATTGAAGAAATTCCCAAACAACTATTACATCAACTAACAAGTACTACTGTAAAATACAACACGGCTGTGTCAGCTATTGAAGATGGTAAAATACTACTAGCAGACGGTCAAGAACTAGAGAGTGATTTTATAATTATCGCAACAGAAGCGAGTTACTTCATTCAAAACTTAAAAAATCAAGCTTTAGAATGGCAAAGCTGTGACACCTTATATTTTGAAGTGGAACATAGAACAATTGAAAAACCTTTAATTGGACTAATTCCTGAGAAAAACGCTTTAATCAACAATATCTTTTACCATACAAGTTTAAAAACAACACTGAACAATGGTAAAGAATTACTGTCTGTTACGGTGGTCAACAATCAAGAATTATCCAAAGACAAATTAATAGCTCAAGTTCAAAAAGAGCTAACTGAACTTTGTGGAATCACTTCTAGTACATTCATAAAACACTACAGCATACCTAAATCGCTTCCAAAATTAAATGATTTGCAATATGAGCTATCGCCGTCAGAAACACGGCTAACCCAAACGATATTTTTAGCCGGGGATGTTCAACTAAACGGCTCTTTAAATGCCGCAATGATTGCCGGTGAGAAAGCTGCGCTTGGTGTTTTAGAAAATTTACAGGGGGTATTTAAATAAATTTACTCCCAATTATTCGTCCAATCTTTCCAAACGACATCAAGTCCGTTACCCTTCAGCATAGCGGTGATTTCTTCTGTTGGTCTTTCGTCAGATATTTCAAACTGCTCTAAAGATTCCGGTGCTACGGCATAACCACCAGGGTTAGTTTTAGACTCGGCACTTATGGAGGTGATTCCTAAATTCACAATATTATTTCTAAACACTTCACTTTCGCGGGTAGACATTGACAATTCAACATCTTCATCCAATAATCTAAAGGCACAAATTAGCTGTACCAAATCTGGGTCGGTCATTTCTACCTTAGGCTCCAATCCGCCCGAATGTGGTCTTAATCTGGGGAAAGAAATAGAGTACTTCGTTTTCCAATAGGTTTTCTGTAAATACTTTAAGTGTAAGGCGGTAAAAAAGCTATCTGCACGCCAATCTTCTAATCCGAATAGAGCGCCTAATCCTATTTTATGAATTCCGGCTTTACCTAAGCGATCCGGGGTATCCAATCTAAAATCAAAGTTCGACTTTTTACCTTTCGGGTGGTGTTTTTTATACTCTTCTCTATGGTAAGTTTCTTGATATACCAATACCGCATACAAACCATTATTAATCAATAGCTCATACTCATCTTGTAATAAAGGTTGTACTTCTATGGTAATATTAGAAAACTGGGCACGAATCAGTTTCAGGGCATTGTTGATATAATCAACACCAACTATTTTATTAGCTTCACCTGTTACCAATAAAATATGGTCATATCCCTTCGCTTTTATGTACGCAACTTCCTTTAATATTTCGGCATCTGTCAAGGTACGTCGTGGAATCTTGTTGGTCATACTAAAGCCGCAATACGTACAAATGTTTTGGCATTCGTTACTTAAATACATGGGCGAATACATTTGTATGGTATTCCCAAAACGCTTTTTCGTCAATTGCCTGCTCAACTGTGCCATCTCTTCTAAATACGGTTTGGCAGCAGGCGAAATCAATGCTTTAAAATCTTCTAAATCTCTTTTAGCGTTACTTAATGCACGTAACACATCGTCTTCTGTTTTAGAAAATATACTTTGTAAAGTTTCATCCCAATTATAAGTATCGAATACGTTTTTAAAACTGCTCATGTTCTAATTTAAAAAACTGGTTAGCGGACTACTGGCTGCAGCTTTTTTGTGAACTACAGGTGCCAATTTTGCTTCAAAAGCAATTCTACCGGCAGCGACCGCCATTTTAAATGCCTTTGCCATTTCCACTGGATTTTGAGAAACTGCTATCGCCGTATTTACCAACACGGCATCTGCACCTAATTCCATCGCATAGGCAGCATGCGAAGGCGCTCCGATACCGGCATCTACAATTACCGGCACATTACTTTGGTCTATAATAATCTCTAGAAAATCTTGAGTCTTTAACCCCTTATTGCTCCCAATTGGTGCTCCCAAAGGCATTACGCATTGCGTACCAACTTCTTCCAATCGTTTGCACAAAACGGGGTCGGCATGAATGTAAGGCATGACCACAAATCCTAATTTCACCAGCTCTTCGGCTGCTTTTAGGGTTTCTATAGGGTCGGGGAGAAGGTACTTTGGATCAGGATGTATTTCTAATTTCACCCAATTAGTCTCCAAAGCTTCACGAGATAATTGTGCCGCAAATAGAGCTTCTTTGGCATTACGCACTCCCGATGTATTTGGTAATAGGTGGATATGGGTATGATTTAAGTGCTGTAAAATATCATCTTGTTCATCTTCAACATCCACACGTTTTAACGCAACCGTAACCAATTCACTTTCAGAAGCCAATAAAGCATCTCTCATTACTTGAGATGAACTGAATTTTCCCGTTCCGGTAAACAGTCTTGAGGTAAAGTTTTTATCCGCTATTTGTAACATATTATTTTCTTTTTTCTTCTGATATCCAACGTTCTTCTTGTATCGGACCTCCGTTGATTAGCTTCTTCAATTCTGGTATGCTGTTGAAGTTCCTGGTAATTTCACCCGAAATAGCGATGCCGTGAACACCTGTTTTCATTATTGCGGTAATATCATCGGCGATAATGCCACCAATGGCAATAATTGGTACACTTGTATTCAATTCTTCAAGTATGGTCAGGTAACCATTCAAGCCTAAAACGGGTCTCAGATTTTCTTTGGTCTCCGTGAATTTAAATGGTCCCAAGCCTATATAATCTACGTTTTTAGTTAAAAGCGCTTCGCAATCTTCAAGCGTATTCGCTGTACCGCCAATAATTTGCCATGACGCCAGTGCTTTGCGAGCGATAACTGGGCTAGTATCGGTTTTACCCAAATGCACACCGTCCGCTTTTACCGCAGCGGCTACTTTGTAATAATCGTTTATAATTAATCGGGTCTGATACTTCGCCGTTATTTCCCTTGCTTGTATGGCAGTTTCATGTACCACTTTTTCTGACTGCTTTTTTAATCGTAATTGCACCAATTCAACGCCAGAAGTACATGCCTTTTGTATGTTCTCTAAATGCTCTTGCGGAGTCTTACCCTGCGATATATAATGTAATGTTGGTATCATGTTCTGTCTTTACCTAAATGCTTAAAAATTTTTATTTCTGATGGATGTTCTCTTCTGCTCTTGAACGGCTGCTTCATATTGCTTTTTCAATGCCACAAAGCGCTCTACCGGATTTTCCATATTCCAAACTCCGCCTAACACTCCTATACCCTTAAAACCAAGCTTGATAGTAGGATTTACAGTTTCATCATTAATGCCGCCCATACCTACGATATATTTATCAATATGATTGACGTTGAACCCTTTGCCTTCGTATCCCTTTTTAGAAATAGACGAGAAAACGGGACTCAGTAAATGATAATCAAACTCAAAATCGCACTGTTCCAATACTTCTGGGTCGTGAAAAGAAGAACTGATGGTTTTACCGTACATATTCAACTTTTTAAAATATTGCCCAGGGTTGTCAATATGGTCTATTCTTTTTTGTTCCTGAAAATGGACTCCCTTTAAGTCATACGTATTGACCAATTCATGAAAAAGATGCACCACAATTCTGCTATGATATTTTTTATCGATTGCATCTAAGTAATCACAATGTTCTTGATAATTTTTAAATGGCTTTCTTAAATGATAATATGCCAAACCTTCTTGAAATAACTGATGTAGTATTTCAATTTCATTGGGTATATCTTTTTCTGGTGCTATTAGTACGATCATTTTTATTGAGTTAAGGATTACAATGAAAGCTAATTTCTATCCACCTTGTGTTGCCTTAATGACTAATACTTCATCATTCTCGTTCAGTGTTTTGGCATTCCATTCTGTTTTAGAAATAATATTTTCATTCACTGCAACGGCGATTCCCTTAACCGAAATACCTAATTCGTCAATCATTTCATTGAGCGTGGTATTCGGTTTTAATAGGTGAGTGGTGTTATTCACTTTTATATTTATCATCTATCATATTAATTTATCAAATCGCATAATGCAATATTGATTTTGATTAATGTGTAAACAGTAGGAATAAAAAACGAAATGAAAATTGGAAAGCACAGAATATAAATTCCGATAACTTTTTCCTACGTTGATATGAATCAAATCAGGTTCAAAGGATATTTCTCAAACTATGAAATAGCTACTCCTAAAGTCTACATTGCTAATTTAAGAATTAGACAGCAGATATGATTCATAAAAGATATATAGTTTGCCAATTGATTAATTTAAAACTGTTCTCTAACTTATTAATATTAGTCCATAAAATAGTTACTATGGTAAAACGCTAATCTGAATGGAAAACTTTTAATCTCTATAATCTTTGCTATTTTAGCGTAAAATATACGCATAGTATGCAACAATCTATCAAGCTTTCTGTTGACGCCGTGGTTTTTGGATATGAATCTGAAACCATATCAGTGTTACTCATCAAAAGAAAATATGAACCTTTTAAAGGAAAATGGGCTATTCCTGGCGGGTTTGTTTTAAACTCGGAATCTTTAGAAGAAGCGGTAGAGCGGGAGCTGAAGGAAGAAACGGGAATCAAGATTAATTACTTAGAACAATTATACACCTTTGGAAAACCCGATAGAGACCCAAGAAACAGAGTAGTCTCCGTTGCGTATTTCGGATTGATAAAACCTAGTACTTTTAAAATTGCTGCATCAACCGATGCGGAAGAGGCACAATGGTTTACCATAAATAATTTACCCGAACTATCTTTTGACCATGCCGAGATTCTAAAACTTGCCATAACACGGTTACAGGCAAAAATCACATATGAACCCTTAGGGTTTGAACTACTAGATACCAAATTTCCTTTTTCCGACCTTGAGAAACTATATACTTCCGTTTTAGGTAGGGATATAGATAGACGTAATTT
>NZ_JBDVOT010000133.1:0-17338 GCF_039968975.1 Maribacter sp.
CAATTACAACCCGTACCTAGTGAATTCTGCTTTTGCAGGATTGGCTCCAAGTGCAGAGATTGGTATTAGTAACACTGGTACTTTTAATCAATTTGAAGGTAGTCCTAAAAGTTTCGCTCTAAGTTTTCATACTCCTCTAAACCGAGGTAAAGTTGGGTTAGGCGCAGGGTTAATTCGTGATGAAGTTGGAGTTACCACCTCAACAAGTGCTTTTGCCACTTACTCATACAAAATCTTTTTTGATACCAAAAAAAACAGACCTTATTGGCAAATATACACCCCCAACTCATTATCCTTTTCTATATCACCTGGTGTGCAGCAATATCAAGATAATTTACTAGAACTTGGTATTATGGACGACCCCAATTTTGCCATGAACATAAATGCAACAATTCCCACTATCGGACTAGGGTTTCTTTTAAATCTTGCCGATGTTTATGTAGGCTTCTCAACCCCCAATGTAATTGGTGATATGCTAGTTTCTGATGATAATGTTGAAATCAATGTACCTTATTACGGATACTTAGGTTACCGATTCTTCTCCAATAAATTTGAAGAATTAATGATTAAACCTAACGTATTATTAAAGTATGAAAATGGTGCTCCTTTTCAGGCGGACATGAATATATCAGTAAGTTTTAGAAACCGTTTTGAACTAGGAACTGGCTACAGAACAAACTCATCAATAAATCTATTAGCCGGAGTATATCTTTTTAAAAATATAAGAGCAATTTACAGTTACAACGTAGCAACTAACGATTCTCCATTAGGTAATGCTCATGGTATTATTGCAACCTACCGTTTTGGAGAAGGTTTTAGTAGAGACTAGATCTTTCTCAATAAATTGTGAATGAATTCTAATTTTTTCTCTACAGGTTTTGAAATTATAAAAGGATAAAGATCATCTTCGCCCATTGAACGGTTCATACTATTCAATGCGAATAATAGCGGTATACCCGTATCCATAACCTTTTTGAAATTAATTTCTTTATAAGGGTCAAAACTAGCATTCATTTTCAGATTTTTCTTAGCCGTGATCTTTGGGTCAGATTTTAGTCCGAAATTATAGGCTGTTTCAAGAACATCGGTCAGGTGTAAATAATGAGACCATGTTTCTGCCCAATCTTCCCATGGGTGAGATGATGCATACTTACTAATAAAACTTCGTTGCCAATTTGCCTGTGGACCATTATTATAGTGATTAGCCAATGCATCTGCATAAGACTCGGATTCATTACCAAAAACGCTTCTAAATTCCGCTAAAACATCTGGATTATCACGAATAAGCAAATCCCAATAATAATGCCCTACTTCATGCCTAAAATGCCCAAGCAAGGTTCTATAACGCTCAGCCATTTGCTGTTTTACCTGCTCACGAACAACAGGGTCTGCTTCCGCTATCATAAGAGTGATTACACCATCTGCATGCCCCGTTTTTAAACTTTTGGAACCTTCCGGCAAATCATCTTTGTCTAAAAAATCAAAACAAAAACCCTTTTGATTATTTGTGATTTTACTGACAACAGGTAATCTAAAACGTAAGAGTTGATATATTAATCTATGTTTGGCAATTTCAATATGTTTCCACTTTTCTAAATTGTCTTCATCCAAAAGATGTGGAATAGTTCTATTTAAAGTACATGCAAGGCAAAACTTACGCCCTCTAGAAACATCTATAAGCCAATTACAAACCCTATGTTTATAGTTTTCACAATACTCATAGGTTTTTCCATCGAGTTCGTCAACCTGCCATGCGGTAGCATCTGGATCTAATGAAACAATTTTATTATAATATGAAGAATAGCCAAGTTTGAAACCGCAGTTTAAACATGTATTGTTCTCAAAAACAACTGTATTCTTACAATTGGTACACTGAAATAATTTCATATCCTACAGCCTCTTTTAACAGAGAGGAGACAGTGTGCTATTTAATCATCTTGAGATTTATCACCTCTTGGTCAGTCAAATATCTCCAGTGTCCTCTTGGTAAATCTTTTTTAGTAAGACCACCGTATACCACTCTATCCATTTTCTGAATCTTATACCCTAGGGTATCAAAAATGCGTTCTACAATTTTATTTCTAGAACTATAGATTTCAATACCAACCTCTCTTTTTGGAGCATCGGCTATGAAACTAACATCTTGTACACGAACCGCCTTTTCATCTACAACTACACCTTCTTGTATCTTCTTTAAATCTGCACTTCTTAACTCTTGGTCCAAAACCAAATGATAAATCTTACGCATTCCATTTACAGGGCTCTTCAGCACTTTGGTCATACTGCCATCATTAGTAAACAAAAGTAAACCTGTATGCTCTTTTTCTAGTTTATCTACCGGCAATAATTTTGACTTGGATGCACTAGATATTAATCCAGAAACATGTCTTTTACCACGTTCATCTCTTATGGTAGTTACAAAATCTTTAGGCTTGTTTAGAAGAACATATTCTCTCTTCACAGGATTTAATAATTGACCATCAAATTTTACCTCATCGCTCAATTTTACCTTATAGCCCATTTCAGTAATAGGTTTTCCATTCACGGTAACATTACCTGCTGCTATATAAATATCAGCATCTCTTCTAGAGCATACTCCGGAGTTAGCTACATATTTATTTAATCTAATAGAATTTGGATCTTTAGGTTTGGCAGGCGCTGCATTTTTTTTAACGGGTGCATTACCACGAGCATAGCTCTTTTTCTTGAAATTACCACCTTGCCTACCTGAAGCATTTTTTCCCCTACTAGAATCATCCCTACTCATAACTGTACTAATTTTGCACAAAGGTAGGAAATTGCATTGCGGTTCAAATAGTTATATGAAACATATTACGAACAACTATAGTATTCTGTTCAAAACTAACTGTATGTCTATAAGAAGTATACTAAAAACACCCATAACTATGATAAGTTTTAGAATATTATGTAGCCAAACATAGTCTTTACGGGCTTTTGCTTTAAAAAGTAGTACAATGAACAAAATCATTAAGAGCACACACAATACAAAGTAAAAGTTCATATACCCTACATCAAAACGAAAAATCAATAATAAAGATGGTACCAGGGTCAAAAAAATTAAAAAAGAAATTAGCAATTTTGAAGTTCTAGACCCATATATAATAGGAATGGTTCTATAATTCTGAGCCAAATCTCCTGAAATATTTTCCAAATCTTTCACCATTTCACGAGCTAGTATCAACAAAAAGAGAAATACTGCATGAACAAATATGACCGGCTGAATATTCTTATAATAAACGAACACCACAAAAAAGGGTGTAATTGCCAAAGTAGCTGATATGAAATTACCTAAAAACGGAATTCGTTTTAACTTATGCGAATAAATCCAAATACCAAAAATGTAAGATGAAAAAAAGAATACAGCTTTGAACGAAACATAGCTAGCTACTACTACCGCCAAAAAATTCAACACAAAGTAGGTTGTTAATTTAAACCGTTGGCTCACCAAACGATCTAGCATACTTTTTCGTGGTTTATTTATTAAATCTTTCTCTGCATCGTAAAAATTATTAATGATATAACCACCGGCAATGACCAATGCAGATGCCAATACAATAACAAAGAGATTAATATCAAATACTACTTTACGAACCGGAAGCTCTGGTGCAAGTATATAAATAGACGCCAAATATTGAGCTAGTGCTATAACTAATATGTTATACCCTCTAACCACTGAAAACAGACTCAGTACTTTTAAAAGTAAGAGTTTATTTCTTCTATTAAGCATTTATGAAAATTACCTAAAAATTATAGACTACTTCTAGTTTATAGTCTTTTAACGCAGTTTTAGCTTTTTCAAAATCTTCTGTAAAGCCTAAAATATACCCGCCACCACCTGAGCCACAGAGCTTTAAGTAGTAATCGTTGGTATCGATTCCGTTTTTCCATAAAGCATGGAATTTGGCAGGAATCATAGGTTTAAAATTGTCTAAAACAACATGCGAAAGTTGTTTTAAATTTCCGAATAAAGATTGAATATTGCCATTCACGAAATCTTCTACACAAGCATCGGTATGTTTAATGAACTGGTTCTTTAGCATACTTCTAAAGCCATCATTTTTCATTTGTTCCATGAAAATCTGAACCATAGGTGCTGTTTCACCAATAATACCGCTATCTAATAAAAATACTGCCCCCTTACCTTCTGCATTTTGAGAAGGAATACTAGTTGACTCAATATTGTCTTTAGAGTTTATAAGAATAGGAAGGCTCAAATAGCTATTTAAAGGATCAAGACCAGATGATTTACCATGAAAAAACGATTCCATTTTACCGAATATCGTTTTAAGTTTCAATAGCTTTTCTCTAGTTAAATTCTCAAGAACCGTTATTTTATCTTGTGCATATTTATCATAGATAGCTGCTACCAAAGCACCACTACTACCCACTCCATACCCTTGTGGTATAGAACTATCAAAATACATACCCTCAGCAACATCTGCTTTTAAAAGGTCCAAATCAAAAGAAACCAAATTCGGCTCAGTTACAGTAAGCTCTTCTAAATAAACAGCATATGACTCTAAACTCTCATTAGATTTTATTGCCTCTTTTGACATATTGGCATCAGACTTCAAAGCTCCTTTATAAAAATTATAAGGTATTGATAATCCTTTGGAATCCTTAATGATACCATACTCTCCAAAGAGAAGAATTTTTGAATAAAAAAGAGGTCCTTTCATTTTTTAAAAACTAAGCAAATATTGAAACTTATATAAATATAGTCAAAGATTCACAAAAAGTTTAACGTTTTACCCTAAAAGATTAAACAAATTAGATGAATCATTCCCTTACAAACGTTTTTTGTAAAGAAATAGTACTTAAATCACCTACAACTTCTTAGCACCCAGACCAATTCGATCGCAAATATACTGCCCATTTTGACAATAGGGCACTAACTTCTCCTTAATAAACGGAAAAACGATATCTTTTTCATTTTCAGGATATAAGACATGAACATTGGCTCCTGCATCTAAAGTAAAACAAACATGTGTCTTAGATACTTGCCTAAACTTCCATATCTCATTAATAATAGAGAGGGTGTTAGGTTTCATCAATATAAAATACGGATTGCTTGTCATCATCATGGCATGCAATGTAAGTGCTTCACTTTCCACAATATTTATAAACGTATCTAAATCTCCTTCTGACAAAACAGATTTTAGCTTCTGTAAATTATCATGTGCTTGATCAAACCTTTGCTTAGCGAATGGGTGCCCGTGCATTAACTCATGACCCACCGTACTACTTACTTGCTTTTCCCCTTTATCTACCAATAAAATAGTATCATGAAAATTATTCAATACGTCATGTACTTTATCAGGATATTTTATTCCAAATAAGTTTGAACTTCCTTCTATTGAAGGTGTTTCACCCCATTGCACCAAAGGTCCTTCAATACTGCGACATGCACTACCTGAACCTAACCTTGCTAAAAACGAAACTTTTCTATTAAAATGTTCATTGGAAAGAGTATCTAAAAACGTCTTTTCCATCTCCATAAAGCACAATGCCAAAGCGGACATTCCACTAGCCGATGATGCAATACCACTACTATGCGGAAAAGAATTTGAAGTTTTGATTACAAAGTGATACTCTTTTAGAAATGGCAGATAGACTTCTATTCTCTTTAAAAACGTATTTATTTTTGGCTTGAATTCTTCTTTTGCCTCACCTTCAAAAAAAAGATCAAAAGAAAACTCGTCACTTTTTTGATCCTTCTTTTTATAATTTACACTGGTTTTAGTAACACATGCCGCAAGGGTAAAACTTATAGATGGATTTGCAGGTATCTGATTATCTCTCTTTCCCCAATACTTTACCAAAGCAATATTACTGGGAGAAGAATACGAAACCGTGCCCTCTTCTTTCAATGTTGTATATGGAACTGGAATAAAATCTTTTTCTGACATTGAATTTTCAATTTGTGCAAATATAGTTTTTAGGGCAATCAATAAAAATAAATCCTTATTTTAGAGCTAAACACCAACCAATTGAAAAGAAAATTAACGTACGTCTTTATTGGTATTATTGTCTGCTCTACCATAGGTTTTCTAAGCAGTGTTGTTACACAAAGCTCTGTAAACGATTGGTATATGACATTGAACAAGCCAAGTTTTAACCCACCAAATTGGATTTTTGCACCTGTTTGGAGCGTTCTTTATGTAATGATGGGCGTTTCTGTAGGTTGGGTCTGGGCAAAAGGATTTCATCATAAATGGGTAAAAACCGGACTGTACCATTTTGGGTTTCAGCTACTTTTAAACGGATTGTGGAGCATTGTGTTTTTTGGTCTGAAACAGCCTTTTTATGCACTTTTAATAATTATTGCTCTTTTAATAGTGCTGATATTAACCTTTAAATGGTTTAGAGTAGTAAGTAAAATTGGCGCTTATTTATTGATTCCGTATATATTATGGGTATGCTTTGCAACAGCTTTGAACTTTAAAATCTGGGAACTGAACTAACCGACCATTTCTAACAACTTATTCATTGTTCTATAATTTCTGGTCGTTGCCAGTACTTTTAATTTTCGCTCTAAAAGATTATTATTCAACTTTGCTTTGCCATACCCAGCATTACACTTTAGATAAATACAACTGTCAGAAATTGAAAACTCCTCATTTGTAAAAACTTCCGTTCTAAACTTACTTAACCCTTCAATATTCGGTTTCTCATTGATAAGAACGAAATAGAGCTGCTTTTTAATGATTTTATCATTAGATGCAAACGGATTCTCATTTAATATAGCAGACAACTGCTCAACTGTTTTTACAATAATTGGCACCTCAAAACCAAATCTCTTTAAAATAGCTGCTGCAATTAGCCTTTCTAATTCTGATGTAGATTTAATTACGCTTTTAAAAACAATATTACCACTTTGAATATAAGTCTTAACATCTTGTAGCTTTATACTTTCGCATAATTCTCGAAGTTCAGCCATAGGAATTTTATTCTTTCCGCTGACATTTATCCCCCTCAAGAATGCGATGTACGCTATCATGATTAATGCGTTTTTGCGTTTAAATCTTCAACGACTCCATTGGCAGCAATATAACCACCTGTCCAAGCATTTTGAAAGTTAAATCCGCCCGTAATGGCATCTACATTTATAATTTCACCTGCAAAATATAGATCAGGTAAAATTTTACTTTCATAAGTTTTAAAATTGATTTCCTTTAAGTCTACACCACCGGCGGTAACGAACTCTTCTTTAAAAGTACTTTTTCCGTTTACTTGAAAAACACCTGCAGTCAATTGTTCTGACAATAAAGTTAATTGTTGTTTTGATATTTCTGGCCATGTTGTTGTATCATCTATACCAGCTGCTTTTACCAAGTTTGCCCATAAACGTTTAGGAATATCTAACACCTTGGTTCTTAGAACAGTTTTCTTTTCAACCTGTTTTACTTTTAAAAACAATTCCAGTAATCCGTTTTGGTGATATTCCGGAACCCAATTCACCTGAATTTTGAATTGATAGTTATACGCTTCTAAGATCCTTGCTCCCCATGCAGAGAGCTTTAAAATAGCTGGTCCGCTCATTCCCCAATGCGTAACCAATAACGGTCCGTCCGAAAACAAACCCGATGCATCAAATTTAGTTTTTGAAGACTTTTTGCCAAAATTCTTTTTCGGTATTACCTTCACTTCAGCATGAGTGGCTACACCAGGTATATCTTTTATTCGGTCATCTTTTATATTGAATGTAAACAATGATGGTACTGGCGGAACAATTGTATGGCCTAACCCCTCAATATATTTCCAAATTTTAGGATTGCTTCCTGTAGCCAGGATAAGCTTTTTGCAGTACATACAACCTTCGCCGATGGTTACTTTCCATTTTTTGCCCGGTTCTTCATTTATTTGCTCTATTCCTGTTACGGAGCAAAGCGTTTTTACTTGAATACCTAACCTTTCTGCCTCTGAGACAAAACAGTCTATTATTGTCTGCGATGAATTACTGACCGGGAACATTCTACCATCGTCTTCTATTTTTAAGGCTACGCCGCGTTCTTCAAAAAAACCAACGGTATCACCACTTGCATAGGTATGAAATGGACCTAAAAGTTCTTTCTCACCTCTTGGATAGTTCTTGCTTAAATCTGCGGGATTAAATTCTGCATGGGTAACATTACAACGACCACCACCAGAAACTTTAACCTTAGTGAGAACCTCTTTACCACGCTCTAATATTGCAATCTTTGTATTTGGTCTTTTCTCTGCGATATGAATTGCTGCATAAAAACCTGCTGCGCCACCACCAATTACTAAAACATCATACATTATTTAACCCGTTCAGGAAAGTTTGTAATAATACCGTCTACAGATATACGTTTCATGGCATCAATATCTGCAGGTTCGTTAACCGTCCAAGTATAGATTTTAAAACCAGCATCCCTAATGGTATTTGCCTTCTCTAAATCTAGATTTTTGAAATATGGGTTTATAGCTACCGCATTCAATTCTTTAGCAACAGGTATGGCATCTACCGGGTCTTCTTCTGTCAATACTGCAATAGCTACATTTGGGTTGTGTTTACGCATTTCCCTAAGCTCGTCCCAATTAAAACTTGAGATGATAAAATTATCTGGAGACCAGTTTTTCTTTTCTATGTAGTACTTCATGATATGATTGACCTTATCTGCAGTACCGGCACCTTTCAATTCTATGTTTAGGGCTACTTTATTGTCTATTAACTTTAAAACATCTTGTAGCATAGGTATTTTATGTCCACCTTCAACAATTACCTGCATTAAATCAACAACGTAATAATCTTCTATATTACCCGGTGCATTTGTTAATCGATCTAATTTATCATCATGAAAAACTGCAATCTCACCACTTTTAATTTTAAAAACATCAATCTCTATCATATCCACACCTAAGTCCATTGCCTTTTGAATAGACGGCAAAGTGTTTTCGGTTTCGTGCCCCATGGCTCCTCTATGACCAATTACTAATGGTTCTTCTTTCATATGACAAGATGCTAAAGTGAGACAAAGTAGAGCTAACGTAATTCTTTTAAACATGTTCTATAGATTTATTTCAAAAATAAAGGATTCTAAAGGATTTAAGCTAATTGAAATATGCCCTTCTCCGTTTTCTATACGCAAAGTATTATCATGCCCATATAACTTATCGTTCAACGAGTAACTACCCTCTTTCAATTTCCATAAATTTATTAAATCTACCGGTATTTTCAAATCGAACGAAAAATGGTCGTTTACATCAAAGTTTGATACTATAATCAGTTTTTGATTCTCAGACCACCGTACATAGGACAATACCCTATGATTATAATTTTCTGTAATTTCCTTATTATAAAAATGAATCTCTCTATAAGCACCCATTAGCGCTTCACTGCCAATGGTAAAATTCAATAGTCTTTTATAGAAATCTCTTAATGAAGCTTCTTCAGGTGTGGATTGACCACCATCAAATTTTTTGTTGTTTACCCACCTTTGATGATGGGGAACACCAATATAATCGAATATAGAAGTTCTTGACGGACTACCAAACCCTGCATGTTCTGCAGCTGGTTCACCTACTTCTTGTCCAAAATAAATCATTGTTGGCGATGTACTTATCGTGGCAGAAACAACCATGGCGGGTCTACCGATTTCAGCATTACCCACAAATTCTGGACTCGCAATACGTTGCTCATCATGATTCTCTAAAAAATGAAGCATGTTATGCTCAATATCTTTTAAACCGTTTTGAACAACAGGTAGGTGATCAGACCATCCATACCCTTTCATAATATGTTTTAGTCCATCATAAAAATCTACCTTATCATATAAATAATCCATCTTACCTTTATGAATATAGGTTCTATATAAATCTGGATTATACACCTCTGCCATTATAAAGGCGTTAGGATTATTCATTTTAATCGATGAATTCATATAGCTCCAGAATTCTACCGGAACCATTTCTGCCATATCATATCTAAAACCATCAACACCCATTGCCAACCAATACAAGGCAACATCCTTAAATTTTCTCCATGAGCTTGGCACTACTTTTTTTTCCCAATAATTAAAATGTTCCTTATAATCTTTCTCCCCGTAATCATTTGGCAACATATCAAAATCCAATCTGCCATCTGGTCTTACACCGTAATTTATTCTAACGGTCTCATACCAATCATTCATATCTGGTTGCGGACTGCGAGAACCATTACCCGTCCATTTCGCTGGAACCTCTTTTAATTTAGAATAGGAAAAATTTGGAACATCTCCACCTAACGGAACATAACCATCTCGCCATTGAGGGGTTTGAAATTCTGTTCCGGGAATGTAATAAAAGTTATTATCTTTTTGATATTCCACAGATGTATCATCACCAAACCCGAAGTCAGAAACACCTTTGGGATTCGTTTTACCTTCATATTTTCTAGCAACATGATTAGGCACAATATCTATGATAACCTTCATACCCGCTTTATGCGTGCGATCAATCAAAGATTTGAACTCCTTTAGCCTTTTTGATGGGTCTTCAGCTAAATCTGGGTTAACATTGTAATAATCTTTAACCGCATAAGGAGAGCCTGCCCTACCTTTAACAACTGCCGGATCATCATTAGAAATACCAATTTCAGTATAATCATTAATCACCGCGTGATGCGGAATACCGGTAAACCAAATATGGGTAACTCCTAAATCTTTAATTTCTGCAAGTGCCTTATTATTAAAATCAGCAAATTTCCCGACCCCGTTTTCGTCAATAGTACCCCACGGTTTATTATTGGTATTAGTATTTCCAAAAAGTCTGGTAAATACATGATAAATTACAATCTTACTATTCATGGGGCAAATCGCTTTTAAACTTTACAGCACTAAACTAATGACTAATTATACGGTTGTCAATTCATCTGGCGATAACGCCACTTTTTTTCCATTAACACGAATGGTCACTTCTTCAGTTCCCATCAATTGAAAAGTAGTATTCTTTGCAGTGACATTTACCTTTATTATTCTATTTCTAAAATTGACCTTAAAAGAATATGCATTCCACTGATTAGGTATTTGAGGATTAAAGGATAATTTATCATTGATAACACGCATGCCGCCAAAACCTTCGACAATACTCATCCAAGTACCTGCCATAGATGTAATATGCAAACCTTCTTCCACCTCTTTATTATAATCATCTAAATCTAACCTAGATGTCCTTAAGTAGAAATTATAGGCTTGTTCCATTCTACCTAATTTAGCCGCCTGAATACTATGCACACATGGTGACAATGAAGATTCATGAACCGTAAAAGGTTCGTAAAAATCAAAATGTTTTTCTAAATCTTCCGTAGAGAAATCCTCTTCAAAAAAGTAAAAACCCTGCAAAACATCTGCTTGCTTAATGTATGGAGATCTTAAAATTCTATCCCAACTCCATTTTTGATTAATTGGCCTGTCCGACTTTGGTAATTCATCAACCCGTACCAAATCTTTATCCAAGAAACCGTCTTGCTGCAAGAATACACCATGCTCTTTTGAATACGGAAAGTACATTTTACTTGCTACTTTCTTCCATTTTTCACACTCCCTATCGGTAAGTTTGGTTTTACCAATAATTCTATCATAATCATCAGGATAACCGTTCTTAACCTTATCTAATTGAGTTAGCGTATAGTTAATACACCATTTTGCCAAATAGTTGGTATACCAGTTATTATTGACATTATTCTCATATTCATTAGGTCCCGTAACCCCAAGCATTACATATTTATTTTTATC
Organism: Maribacter sp.; assembly: GCF_039968975.1. Taxonomy (GTDB): domain Bacteria; phylum Bacteroidota; class Bacteroidia; order Flavobacteriales; family Flavobacteriaceae; genus Maribacter. Next base: position 11,757 of record NZ_JBDVOT010000133.1, read on the forward strand.
CTTTGACAAGTTTACACGTTGGTGCCAAAATCTAGAAATAGCGATAAGCACTTCTAATCCCATTTCCGGTATGTAGCTATAATCACCTGTATATCTAAAGTAATTATGAATGGCAAAAGCAATTGCTCCGTTTCTATGAATCTCCTCAAATGTAATCTCCCATTCATTATGACATTCTTCACCGTTCATGGTTACCATGGGGTATAATGCTGCACCATTAGAGAATCCTAACTTCTTAGCATTTTCAATAGCTTTTTCTAAGTGATTGTAACGATACTTCAATAGCTTTCTAGCTACCTTATCATCTTTGGTGGCCATGTAAAATGGAATGCAATAAGCCTCAGTATCCCAATAAGTACTACCACCATACTTTTCACCAGTAAATCCTTTAGGACCAATATTTAATCTAGAGTCTGTTCCTAAATAGGTCTGGTTCAATTGAAAAATATTAAAACGAATACCTTGTTGTGCCTTTATATCACCTTCAATAACGATATCGCTCATGTCCCAAATAGCAGCCCATGCTTCTATTTGTTTTTGCATTAAGCCATCAAAACCTAAAGCACTTACTTTATTTAAACTATTATTGGCTACCTGTATCAATTCTTCATTTGGGTGATTTCTTGAAACTACATAACCACCAAACTTGGTCAACGTAACCGAAGAATTTGCTTTTACGTTTTGTTCAAATTTTAAAGACACAAAATTATCTGTCTTTTCTGAAGGAACGCCTACTACTTCATTACCATTATACTCTAGAGATGCCTGCATAAACGTACAGGTCTTAAAGTCAGTTTTCATGGTATGCGCCTCTATAAAAGCACGATTATCAGCAGCAGTAACATTTGTAGTGTTCCAGAATTTATCATCCCAATTGCTATCTTCATTGGTAATACCACTATCTAAGTATGGCTCAAATACCACTTTAGCATCGGCTTTTAACACATTAACAGTGTATGATATAGCACCAACTTCATCAATATCTAAACTTAAGAACCGCTTTACAATTACATCAATTTCTACATTATTTGATGATACAGCTTGAAAACTACGGGTATAAACACCCTCTTCCATATTTAGCTCTCTTCTAAAATTTGAAATCTTTTTACACGTTGCAATGTCAAATTCCTCATCATTTAAATAGATTTTGATTCCTATCCAATTAGGAGCGTTAAGCACCTTTGCAAAATATTCTGGATACCCGTTTTTCCACCAACCCACACGCGTTTTATCCGGATAATAAACACCAGCAATATAACTACCTTGAAAAGTCTCACCTGTATAGGTTTCCTCAAAATTGGCACGTTGCCCCATAGCACCGTTACCGATACTAAATATACTTTCTGAAGATTTTACATTTTCACTGTCAAATCCTTCTTCGATAATGCTCCAATTATCTGGTTTTATATAATCTTGATTCATGAAATTTAAATTGAATTGATATTTTGAAAAATGAAATTAAAATACTGCTATCTTAATTTATCCTTTATGTTCTTTATTGATTAGCGATTCTAAAAAATCATCGCTTATTCCTGTAAAGTCAGTAAAATTGTAGTCGGCCTCATTAAGTATTTCAGCATCTCCTATTCCTATGCTTACCATACCTGCAGCATTAGCTGCTTGAATACCTGCAACCGCATCTTCAAAAACAACACATGAGCTTGGGTCAACACTTAAATTTTTGGCTGCAATTAAAAATACTTCTGGGTCAGGTTTTGCTTTTGTAACATTATTACCATCAACAATACTATCAAAATACGGTAATAAATCAACTTTCTCTAAAATTGGTTTTGCATTTTTACTAGCAGAACCTAAGGCTATAGGAATATTTTTTTTCTTTAAATATTTAAGTACTCTTGGTACATCCGGTAAAATTTCACTTGCGTCCATCTTTTCTATATACGCAAGATAATCTACGTTTTTCTCTACCATCCAAGTATCAAACTGTTCTTGCGTCGCTTTTATACTCCCAATATCCAAAAGAATTTCCAAGCACCTTTTTCTACTTACACCTTTAAACAATTCATTTTGCTCCTTTGTAAATTCAAAACCCAACTCTTTGGCTAGTTTATGCCAAGCCAAAAAATGGTATTTTGCGGTATCGACAATGACACCATCCAAATCAAATATAAAACCTACTTTTTTCATTTTCATTCTTCTATTTATTGATTGTTGAACCACGTTTAATTAAGGTGGCGTCTATAACCTTGGTTTTAAAAGGTGCATCTTCTATTTCTGTAGACTCCATTCTATCTATTAAAAACTTTGCTGCATTTTCTCCCATTATTTCACCGTGTTGCGCTATTGTAGTTAATTTTGGTGACGAATACTTAGATAGAATTCCATCAGTAAATCCAATTATAGAGATATCATTGGGCACATTGTATCCAAAATGCTGAATTATACTCATACACTGAACAGCAAAAATCTCATTAACACATAACACTGCATCAATTTCCTTATTTTGAAAAAACTCTGTAATCAGGTTGGTGTTATCCAAACCATGTGGTAATGTTAGTATTAAATTATCATCTACTTTAATATTATGATTTTTTAATGCTTGCAAATAGCCTTCTTTTCTACTTTCACTTACATTAAAATAATCTTCGGTAGTTATCAAAGCGATTTTCTTTGATCCGGCACTAATAAAATGCTCAACCGCGTCAATAGATATTACTCTATCATTCAACACTACCTTATCACAATCTATTTCTTCGGTAATACGATCAAACAGCACAATCGGTATTCCCTGATCCAATAACTCTTTTAAATGCGTAAAATCGTTCTTAAGCTGCGTTTCAGCACTTAATGAGAGTATGAACCCGTCAATACTTCCATTAGCCAACATTTCCATATTGATAACTTCTTTATCAAATGATTCATCAGAAATACAAACAATAACATTGTAACCTTTACTGTTCGCATACTTTTCAATACCTCTAAAAACAGTAGTAAAAAAATGGTGTACAATATCAGGTATTACTACACCAATATTCTTGGTTCTCTTATTCTTAAGACTAAGAGCAATATTATTAGGACGGTAATTATAGAATTTTGCAAATGCTTTAATTCTATCTTTTGTGTCTTTGCTAATTTCCTTACTATTTTTTAAAGCTTTTGACACTGTAGAAATAGAAACATCTAGTTCTTTAGCAATGTCTTTCAATGTGATTTTTGGTTTCAAAAAAGGAATTTTAAGTTTTCTGTTTTAAGATAAGAACTTAAATTATTCTAAAAGTTAAAGTTTAAAATTGACAGGTAAATGGTAAATATATTGAAAAAAGTATTTTTTATATATTTGTATTGTTATCACATATTCATATTTAACCCTGTATCTAATTAAGAATATCATAAAAACGCCTATTAACATTCATTATACTCGTAAAAATAAAAAGTTATCAACACGAAACCGTTTTCGTAACTTTTTAAACTTGCCTATACACTTATCAACACACCTTTTTACATATTTTTAACTATTGAAATTAAATTAACTCAACTTAAATTAACAATTTATGAAGATTACATTCCTAAAAAGTCTGTTAGTTCTGGGTGCATTTTTGTGCTTTGGATTTATACAGGCACAAGAAGTATCTGGAACTGTTTCAGATGCAAGTGGACCTTTACCAGGAGCTAGTGTTCTTGAAAAAGGAACAACGAATGGTACACAAACTGATTTCGACGGTAATTACACATTGACCCTTGAAAAAGGTGCTGTACTTATCGTTAGTTATATCGGTTACAAAACTCAAGAAGTAACAGTAAACGGTAGAACTTCAATTAATATTTCTCTTGAAGAAGATGCGCAAGCATTGGAAGAAGTTGTAATTATAGGGTACGGTACAACCACCGTGAAAGATGCAACTGGGTCTGTAACTGCAGTAACTGCTGAAGACTTCAATGGTGGTAACATCGCTTCGCCTGAACAATTGATTCAAGGTAAAACTGCCGGTGTTAACATTCAAGAAACTAGTGGTGAACCTGGCGCAGGTATACAAATTAACATTAGAGGTTCTAACTCTGTACGTGCAAACAACAATCCTTTATTTGTTGTAGATGGTGTTCCATTAGGAAGTGGCGATACATCTCCACAAGGGGAAACCGGTTTCGGACAAAGCTCAGTTAAAAACCCATTAAACTTTATTAACCCTAACGATATTGAAAGCATGAGTATCTTGAAAGATGCTTCTGCAACCGCAATTTACGGTTCTCGTGGTGCTAACGGTGTAGTAATTATTACTACTAAAAGTGGAAAAGCGAGCGGAAAAGGCGTTTGGGATTTCTCTAGTTCTTTGAGTATTTCAAAAGCGGCAAATACATTTGATCTTTTAAACGCTTCTGAGTTCTTAGATGGTGTTGACGCTGTAGGAGGTGACTCTAGCGCTGTTAATTTTGGGGCAAATACAGATTGGCAACAAGTAGTATTACGTTCAACTGCTTCTCAAAACCAAAACCTTTCATATTCTAAAAACTATGGCAGCGGTAACGTAAGAGCCACTTTTGGTTACGGAAAACAATTTGGTATCATAGAGAATTCTGACTTGGAAAGAATTACAGGTAGAATTAATGTCAACCAAAGGTTTTTAGACGATAAATTAGTTGTTGGTCTTCAAATGTCCATCGCTAGAATTAATGATTCTCAAGCTCCGATAAGTGCACAAGCAGGTGCTTCAGGTGATGTTTTAGGTGGGGCATATGCCGCTAACCCAACTTGGCCAGCTTCCTCTAGTTTTAATGCAGGAGGGTTAAATGTTAATCCTCAAAATGCCTTAGACAATACACAGAATATTACTAATACAAACAGATACTTATTAAACGGTTCTGTACAATATAATTTTACACCAGAAATTTCTGCAAAATTAAATGCCGGTTTAGATAAAGCTGAAGCTTCTAACACTTCAGTGGTTTCTAAGAACATCAACAACATTGCAGGTGTTACAGATATAGGTAGAGGGAATTATGGCGTACTAGAAAGAAACAACAAAACTTTTGAGGCTACCGTTAATTACAATACGGAATTTGAAAACTCTAGCTTAGAAGCATTAGTAGGATTTGGTTACCAAGATTTTCAAACTTTCGGTTTCAATGCTGCAGGTAGAGGTTATTCTACCGGTGACTTAAACCAAATGGGCGCAGATCTTAGAAGGGCTGTTACTGATTTGCAGAATTCTGTATCTGGATCATACCAACAAGCCTACTATGCACCTAACACAAATGGAGTGTTAATCAATAGATTATTACCATCTGTAATTGCACAAGAAGAACTAGGAAGATCTCTTAATAGTGCCGTAACTTCTGTGTATACAGATTCTTTTGACAACACAGATGAGTTACAATCTTTTTTCACAAGAATTAACTACACGTTAAATGATAAATATTTATTTACAGGTACAATGAGAGCTGATGGTTCTTCTAGGTTTGGACCAGAAAATCAATATGGTTATTTCCCTTCTGGAGCTTTTGCTTGGAAAATGAATGAAGAAGAATTTGTAGGTGAAAACGTATCTACGCTTAAATTACGTTTAAGTGCAGGTATTACAGGTAACCAAGATGGATTGGGATATGGTAATTTTGTCGCAAGACAA
>NZ_JBDVOT010000134.1:0-4618 GCF_039968975.1 Maribacter sp.
TTCATAAGTGCTATTTAGTCTACCCAAAAATCAGGTTTTATATTACTGCCTAAAAGAGTACAATCTCCACATATTGTAGGCACAAAAATAAATGGACCAACGCAAATAGGGTTTGCATCGGGTACCAGGTTTTCTACATAATCGGAATAGTACGTTACCGTTCCTAAATCAATTCTTTCCAGTAATCCTTGAGGACAGGGGTCCATGATGCCATTAAACAACTTAGCAGTCTCAAATCCGCAATTAAAGGCGTATGGTGGAGTTTCTTCCGGAAAAAAATCTTCGTAATTTAAAAATATACGCTGTTCTGTAACCCCAACGGCTTCTACATAACCATACACATTTTCAACACTGCCATCTTTACGATGTACGTTTGCGTAAATGGCTCCTGGCTCTACTTGAGAAAACACATTGTCCGATTGAGAAAATGCCTGTAGGGTCTCATAAAAAGAATGTGCGTTTGCAGATTGTACTTGCTGCTGTACTAAGATGCTATACCGTTGTGCGATTATGAAATTATCTTTCGTAATAAACCGTACATTATGTTTAGAAACATTGTCTTGGGTAATGCCTGCCGTGCTGAGTAAATCTATAGTGTTGGAAGAAACGGTATTGTAGCAGATGCGGTCTTCAACTGTTTTTTCTACCACTTCTAAATTATAATCTACGGTATCATCAATACCATCGTAATCTGTTAGTTCAAACTCGAAATTTTGCCAGTAGGGCGCAACAATTTTGTAGGTTTCATCATAGGTATATTTAAAATACTCTGCATTACCTGATAAGGATTCACTGTCTGCATATATGGCTATACCTTCTTCTCCGTTATCATTTTCAGCTTTTTCGGCATATAAATTAGTTATCGCAGAAGTACCTAATACAGTTATGGGGTCAGATATATACCCTGTGCCATTATTTGTATTGATATCTAGAGTATAGTTGGTGCCCATTTCTAATGCGAATGGAGTATTGGATAGATAAATACCATCTTGATTTTCAGTGAATGAATATACTTCTCCATTTTCATGAAGTAAGGACACTGTAGCGCCGGTTTCCATGTTAATGCTATCTACAGGTCTACTCCCTAATGGTAAATACGGGCTGTAAATAGTATCGGTTTCTAAGTCTAAACGAACTTCACTTCTGCTTAAATAGACTTTTTGAGTAATAACTTCGTTGGTGAATACAGCTTCTACTACTAATGCAGCTTCTGCTTCATTTTCATTTAGCGTTGCTATTTCAATTTCTTCCACGCAGGAGGTGCAAAAAGTTAGAACAACTAAAAGCGTTAATTTGCGATAATGTGTAAAACTATTTTTAAACATTTATAATTATTATTCTGTCCAAAAATCTGGTTCAATATTACTGCCTAGAGCCGTACAATCACCGCATACCTTTGGTACAAATATATGTGGACCGCCACAGTCAACATCATTAACATTAGGCTTTACATAGCTTATTAAATCTAGATCTATCTGTTGTATGACCGATTGTGGACATGGATTAGGTCCTCTTGGTCCACTAAAACAAAAAGACACATGAGATTCTGGTGCGGTCAATTCCCTACAATTAAAAGGGTATGGAGGTAATTCTTCGTTAGGATAAAAGTCTGTATAATTGAAAAACAACCTGTTTCTTGAAACGGAAACCACATCAAAAAAACCAATTATACCATTCTGATTGCCATCGTTTGCTGAAAGATTTCCTTGTAAAAATCCTGGCTGAACTTGAGAAAAGATGCTTCCGGTTTGGCTGAAGTTATTCAATTGGTCGTAGAAACTAAAAGATGCCGTGCTTGAAACCAATTGTTCTACTTCAATACTATATCTATGGCTTATAATAAAATTATCTTGGTCAATAAAGCGTACCATGAACTTTTTAACGTTATCATTTAAACTACCTTGTTGTGCTTGTATAATGGTATTAGAACCGTTGTTGCCATAACAAACTTGCTGCTCTTCTTCCCTTTCTATAATTTCTAGGTCATAGGTGACCAATGGTAACGCGCATGGCTCGTAATTAGTGAGCTTAAAAGCTTCAGGAGACCAATTTGGGGCAATAATTTTATAGGTTTCATCATAGGTATAGCGTAAATTTTGCACGTTACCAGACTCATCTGCGTTATCTACGAATATGCCTATACCTTGTGCTCCAGATTCACTTGTCGTTTTTTCTGCGTAAAGGTTTGAGATAGCCGCTAAACCTTCAATTTGCATATTGGTAGAGGAATATGTTTTACCGTCAGATGTTATAATATTTAATTGATATGCATTGCCCATTTCAGCTGCAAATTCAATATCCGATTCATATATTCCCGGGCTAGCTTCGCTGAACGAATAGGTAGTGCCATTATCATTTTCTATGGTAACTGTGGCGTTAGATTCATAGCGCACCAAATCTCTATTAATATCACGTATAGGTGTGTATGGGTTGTAAATAGAATCAATACCTAGGTCAACCAATGTATCCATTCTACTTAAGGTTACCCTATGGTTTTTTATTTCATTGGTCAGTGTGGCCTCAACAATTAAAGTTTTCAGCACGTTTTCATCTGACGCTATACCAAGGTCAACCTCTTCAAGACAACTGATGAATGCGAATAAAGTCAATATTATAAAAAGTTTATTTTTCATTTTTCGATCCAAAATTCAGGTGTTATATTATCGCCAAATGTTCTGCAATCTACACAGCCTGATGGTTTTACTAAAAATGGAGCACGAGATAGTTCTCCATTATCATCAGGTTCAAAAAAGTTTTCATTATCGCCAATATATGCTATTTGACCAGCTATGATTCCCTCTATTAGAGGTGAATTTGATCCGCGGTCCACTATAACTTTTCCGTCAATTACAGTTGAGTGAAAGCCGTCAGGATAAAGTGCCGGTACACGAATAACATCACAAGAAATTATATAAGGAGGCAATGGCTCATAAGGGTAAAAATCTTCATAGTTGAAAAATATTCTTTTTTCACTATAAGAGCTTAGTTCAAAGTAACCGAATACAATTGCATCTTCTGAATTTTTAGCGCTAATATTTGATGCTAACATACCGGTCTGTACATTGCTAAATATACTTTCTGAGCTTGAAAAATCTTTTAATGAATTAAAGAAAGCTGCTGCATTGATGTCATGATGATACTGTTTTACTAAAATACTGTACCGATGAGATATGGCATAATTATCACTACCTATAAATCTAACTTCAAAATTCTCTAAATCATTTGTAGTTAAATTACTGGTTGAAGTAATAATTATATTGTTAGATTTATTAGTGCCAAAGCAAATGTCGGCCGGTTCATTTCTTGCGGCTACCGTAACTTCCCAACCATCATCATCTTCACAGAAGAAATCATAATCAACTTCATCCCAATCAAACGGATTATAGTCAGGCGGAATTATTTTATAAGTCTCTTCATATTCATATCTAAAATAATTTGCAGAAGAAGAATTATTTGAATTGCTCACCGTAATTGAAATTCCGTCATTTTCAGAATTATTGAATTTACGTTGCGTTTTAAGTTCTTTTAATTCAATATTAGATGGTAAAGTGGTTTTGTTTGAATGATAAATAACATTGTCAGTGGTTGTAATCTGTAAGGTATATGTTCTACCCTGTTTTAAATTGATAGCTGTTGTTGTACTGTAATTTCCTGGCTCATTTTCAATGAAATCTATAGCCCCTCCCAAATCATCTATTATACTCACTTGTGCTCCAATTTCTGGAGTTGGTTCAATTTCATCAAATGAGAAAGTTCTTGTCAATAGAATGGTTTGCTGTTTATTTTCATCTGTTATTCTGGCATCGACAACTAATGCTCCATCTAAAACTTCTGTGATGTTTTCAGGTTCAAATTCCTCAACACAACCACTTATTTGTAGTGATGTATAAATTATAAAAACCCATTTTAGTTCTTTTTTCATTTTAAGCAATTTTAAAACTTAAAATTATAGGTGATAGAGGGTATTGGAATAGAGAAAATTGAACTCTGTAATGCCTTAACCTCACCATTATCTGTAACAAAGAACACTGAATACGGATTGTTTCTACCTAATACGTTGTAAACCGATATAGTAACAAAACTATGTGCCAGTTTGTTCTTCTTGTGGTTTCCTTCAATATTGAGACCTAAATCTAATCTGTAGAAATCTGGAATTCTGAATTCATTTCTGTCACTAAAAGCAACGAAATCTGCATTATTGAATCTAAATGTACCTACAGGGTAGGTTATTGGTCTACCCGTTTGGTATACAAAGTTTGCGGATATACTATATCGTTTTGTAAATCGGTAATTTGTAATGACACTTACATCATGGGGCTTATCAAAATTGGAAGAAAAAAATTCTCCATTATTAATACGCTCCTCACTGAATTCGCTATCAAATCGGTACAATGATCTAGAGTAGGTGTAACTAAGCCATCCGTTAAAATCACCGCTTTTCTTTTTTAGCAGAAATTCTACTCCGTACGCCTTACCATCACCCTGTAATATCTGTGTTTCTACATTTTCATTTAAGAACAGGTTGGCACCAGTTTTAAAATCGAGTACATTTTCCATTTTCTTGTAATAGCCTTCAATACTTAATTCGTACTCATTTTCTTTAAAGTTTTTATAAAAA
>NZ_JBDVOT010000135.1:0-7211 GCF_039968975.1 Maribacter sp.
GGTAAACGAAATTTGGTTACCAAATGTTCGTATCGCTTTCTCCTTATTATTAGCACCTAATGCCCTAGAGATAATACTGGCACCACCAATACCGATAGCCATACCCAAAGCCCCTATAAAAAACGAAATTGGCAAAACTACGTTGATTGCCGCAATAGCGATAGAACCGATCCAATTACCTACAAAAATGGAATCGACCAGAACATTTAGCGACATTACAAGAATACCGATACTAGCTGGCAACGCCTGTTTAATGAGCAAACTTGATATAGATTCCGTACCTAATTGTTCTGCGGAAACGTTTGCCATTAGTTTAGTTTTTTAATTAATTATATATCTAGATTAAATTGCTAAACCGTAATCTCTTTATTCTTTTTAATTGCCTTTGCAATATGGTCCCATAAGTTAATGCGCTGTTGTAAGGCTTTTTCAGAACATTCTAAAACGTCATGCCATTTAGCCTCATCTTCTCCACACAATTCTTGAATCATTTTTAACGAAAGTGGACCATGTTCATCTCCATCTAACTCAATATGCCTTCTTAAATAGTATTCCAGTTTAGGGTATGCATCTTTTCCCGCCTGATCAACAATTTTCAAGAACATATCTGGTATTAACTCTTCTCTACCAAATGTAAAGGCGGCCGCAATTTTATGAGGCTGTTGTGTTTTAATCGTTTCAAAAGTGAAATTTAAAAATGATTTAACGGCAACACTTAAATCAGAATTTTCTATTGTTTCAAGAACAGTTTCCAAGTTTTCAATTCTAGTAAGAAAGTCTGTTATTTCAGTAATATCTGCACCAACCTCGACCATGGCATCCAAATACATTTCATAATGACTTTTTAAAACTCCCAACTCATTAACATCAGTTTCTTCCTCAAGAACAATCTCATTAATAAACCGAGCAGTATTTGTGTTAGAAACCGGTTTCCATGGTAATGTTGTACACGTAAGGTTAATCTGGAGTGCTTTTAGCAAAGACATAAAATCCCATACCGCATAAACATGGCTCTCCATAAATATACGAATATCAGATACCGAATTTAGCTCATTATAAAGCTGATGGTTTCTTAATTTCTCCCTTAACGGATCTAATATAGTTTCAATTTCTTCGATTCTCATAGCAGTGATTTCTAAGAATTTTAATAGTGTTATGTACTTGGCGCAACGTCTAACTTATCAGTTACTTGCCAATTATTTACCCATTTTGCCATTACACTTACCCAGGCATCACTATCATTCATACATGGAATATGTTTATAATCTTCACCACCAGCTTCCATGAACTGCTCTTTACCTTCCATTGCAATTTCTTCTAAGGTTTCTAAACAATCACTAACGAAAGCAGGAGTTATAACCGCCAACTTTTTCTTACCTTCTTTTGCCAGTCTTTCAAACTCATAATCTGTATACGGCTTTAACCATGGATCACCTGCCAAACGAGATTGAAACGAAGAACTAACTTGCTCTTCCTTTAAACCTAAATAAGCCTTTACCATTTCTGTAGTATCATAAACCTGATGTCTATAACAAGTATTATGGGCAACAGAATTTACATTACAGCAAGTACCATCTATTTTACAATGAAAACTGGTTGGATCGCTTTTGCGAATATGACGTTCTGGAATACCATGATATGAAAACAAAATATGATCGTAATCAAACCCTTCTAATCCGTCTTTTATACTTTCTGAAAGCACCTTGATAAACTCTGGATGCTTATAAAAGGCAGGTAGCGTAGTAATTTTCATTTCTGGAAAAGAAGCCTCTTGCTCTTCTAACACTTTTACGACTACCGTCTCAAAACTAGACATGGCATAATGCGGATACAAAGGCACTAAAAGCACATCATCAACACCTTTATCTTTTAACTCTTGCATGGCATTTTTAATGCTCATAGTACCATAACGCATACCCAAGGCAACAGGCATTTCTGTCTGTGTTTTCAATTTATTTGAGAAACGTTCAGAAATAACGACTAGCGGAGAACCCTCTTCCCACCATATTTTAGCATACGCTTCAGCAGATTTCTTAGGTCTGGTCTGCAAAATAATTCCTCTTACTAGAATAGTTCTTAACCATTTAGGCGCGTCAATAACACGCTCGTCCATTAAAAATTCATCTAAATAAGGCTTAACATCTTTTGGTGTTGGGCTATCTGGCGAACCTAAATTAACCAATAATACTCCTTTCATAGCGTATGTGTTTGTTATTCGATTGCAAAAATAACACTTGCAAATCGATGATATTTTAATTTTCGACAATAGTTTTTCTATACTCTCATAAAGCAAACTAATAACTACCTAATTAATTTTTAGTGCTGTTTAAATTTAGTAAGTTGTAATTCATCAAAAACTATAACACATTTCTCAATGAATACAATTTTTGATACCGTACCTAAAAATGAGCTATATCTATTTTTAATATCTATTATAGCTATACTTTTCTCCTACTGGTTAATTTCCTATTTCCTTAGAAAATTTGGGAAAGACCCTAAGTATCTGTTACCAGAAGGCATTTTCAAAAAACTTAGCCGACCCATTTTTTTCATTTTCATCTCTATACTAGTTCGTTCAGAATCCTTAAGGACCTTATTAAATTTAACTGAGCATGAATACTTCTTTAAAAAGACCAGTACTATTTTATTCATATTCTCTTTTACCTGGCTTTTATTAAACCTTTTAAAAATTATCAAAAAAATAGTCATTAGTAATTATGACGTTCACGTAGAAAATAATTTAAAGGCACGTAAGATATATACACAATTTAATATTCTTGAACGAATATTAATTTTCACCATAGTCATATTGGCCATGGGTGCCGCTCTTATGAGCTTTGAAAGCATACGGGAATTAGGTGTAAGTATTTTTGCTTCTGCAGGTGTTGCCGGTATTATCATTGGTTTCTCTGCTCAAAAAATGATTGGTACTGTCTTAGCAGGTATTCAAATTGCCATTGCGCAACCTATTAAAATAGATGATGTTGTCATTGTAGAAGGCGAATGGGGCCGTATTGAAGAAATAACTCTAACCTATGTTGTGGTAAAAATTTGGGACAAACGAAGGTTGATTGTACCCACGCCTTACTTTATTGATAAGCCTTTTCAAAATTGGACCAAAACCTCATCTGATATCCTTGGCACTGTTTTCTTGTATACCGACTACAACGTCTCATTTGATGCGCTACGTGAAGAGTTGACCAAAATTTTAGAAAGCACAGACCTTTGGGATAAAGAAGTAAATGTTCTTCAAGTAACAGAAAGCAAACAGGATAGCGTAGAAATTAGAGCGTTAATGAGTGCCAAAGACTCTCCTACCGCTTGGGATTTACGTGTTCTTGTCCGTGAAAAATTGATTACTTTCTTGCAACAAAACTATCCAGAGAGTATTGCTAGGAATAGGGTTTTGTTGGAAAAGTCAACCGATGAGAATAACAATTCATAATTTAGCCTTATGAAGTATAAATTTCTTTTTCTTTTTCTAACTACATGCCTTGCAGTTAAAGCCCAACAAATCACTTGCTCCCCAAAAGATAAAGCTGCTGTTGAAAACAAACTTGTAGAAATCGACGGAATGTACGATGGCAATTTCGGTGAAACAATGGTGAGCGTTGGCAAGTCGTTTATGAAGACCCCATATGTAGCTAAGACCCTTGAAATTGGTAATACAGAAACATTGGTCGTTAATCTACACGGGTTAGATTGTACCACATTTGTTGAGAATGTATTGGACCTTTCTAAGCTATTAAGACAAAAAGACCTGTCTTTTGATGCATTCGTAAAAAACTTAGAAGTGATTAGATATAAAGATGGCGAACTAGACGGTTACGCATCACGTTTACATTACTTTTCTGAATGGATTGCCAACAATGCCGAAAAAGGACTTTTAAAAGATATAACAGGCGAAATTGGCGGCACAGAAATCACAAAGGATATCAATTTCATGAGTACCCATAGAGATCTGTATCCGTTTTTGGCTGATGACATCAATTACTCAAAAATTAAAGCTTCTGAGAACTATTTAAATAATCAAGCCATTTGTGTTTTGGCACAAGATGAAATTACCAAAAATGAACATCTTATTCAATCTGGGGACATCATTGCTTTAGCAACTTCTATCAACGGATTAGATGTTACTCATACAGGCATTGCTACCCGTGAAAAGGATGGTAGAATTCACTTACTACATGCATCCACAGGGTCAATGGAGGTCGAAGTATCTAAATTACCATTAGCCGATTATCTAAAAGGGATAAAAAGCAATACAGGTATCATGGTTGCCAGACCTCTTTAAAAACTTAGCTTCCTGCAAGCGCCAATAAATATTTCTTTGGTGTGGTATTATACTTTTTCTTGAAAGCAGCTATAAAGTGACTAGAGGTACTATACCCTACTTTAAGCCCAATTTCATTGACATTATACTGACCGGTTTCTAAAAGTCGCTTCGCATAATCCATCTTATGATCAAATAAAAAGCTATAAACCGAATCACCATAAATTTGCTTAAAACCTTCTTTTAATCGTTTTAAACTTAAGCCTACCTCACTTGATAATTCTGCCAATGTTGGTGGTTCTGCCATATTCGCCAGAATAATCTCTTTAGCCCTTTTTATCTTCTTTACATTTTCCTCATCTGCTAAATAAGGGCATTGCTCAATATCTGCATTGGGGCTTCTATTAAAATACAAGGCTATTAATTCATATATCTTACCTTTTACATAAAGTGATTTTATGGAAGGGTGTAAATTGTAATTCACGATCTGACTTAAAATTACTGCTATAGACGGGGAAAAGGGCTCTTGAGAATAATATTTCTTCTCTTTGTTATCAGCACTTAAAAATGGTATATAATCTGCCTCTGCCGTAAATAAAGAATGAAATTTCCGCAAGGTCATTACCACAGAAACCAAAGATGATTTCGGATTAAGATTTAAATTCAACGGTAGATCTAACTGTGTGTTATACAGCAATAAAGAGTTTTCCTCTTTTACATCTAAACTATAATTACCTTGATTAAAATTATAAGAACCACTACCCTTTAAACAGAAGTGAAATTGAATAAAGCGTTTGTTAATATCACGGCCGTATTGTACTGCTGTATCTTCCTCATTCTGAAATTTTAGCACGTAAAATCCGTCCTCTATCAACACCTCTTCATATGACCCTTGAGCGTTATTTTCTATATCCATTTTCTTCAATTTATTTTATATCTATTTAGAAAGCATCTAAATAAAATTTTATCAATCATCGAAACCACCATAAAATTATGACTAATAAACTGATAAATGTCATATTTTGACCAAAAATTCGGCAGACGACATTAATTGTACCTCTAGCGTTGTTTTTATTGAATGGATGCTCATATTTTTGTACCCGCTTTATGAAGAACTATCACATTTCTAAACATAACTCTTTTTACACCATTGGACTTAACTACAAAAAGGCTGATGCTGAGGCTCGTGGTAAATTTAGTTTAGACGAAGTGGCTGTTAAGTCACTTTTAGAAGAAGCTAAAAATCAGGGCATAGATGGGTTATTGGCAACATCCACTTGCAACAGAACAGAGTTGCACGGTTTTGCCCAACATCCTTTTCAACTTATAAAATTACTATGTGACCACTCTAACGGAACTGTCGAAGCTTTTCAAGAAGTTGCATATGTATATAAAAATAAAGAAGCTATCAACCACCTTTTTCGCGTGGGAACAGGATTGGATAGCCAAATACTTGGCGATTTTGAAATCATAAGTCAATTAAAGCAAAGTTTTAAACGTTCTAAAGAATTGGGTATTGCCAATCCGTTTATAGAACGTCTTTGTAATAGCATAATACAAGCAAGCAAGCGCATTAAGAATGAAACAGAAATTTCATCTGGCGCAACATCCGTAGCATTTGCATCTGTACAGTACATAATGCGTAATGTAGAAAATGTATCGAAAAAGAACATTCTCTTATTCGGAACAGGAAAAATTGGTCGTAATACGTGCGAAAATTTAATAAAGCACACCAAAAATCCGCATATTACCTTAATCAATAGAACAAAAGGAAAAGCTGAGCAAATTGCCGGTAAGTTCAACCTTAAGGTAAAGGATTATGGAGATTTACAATCAGAAATAAGAACTTCAGACATTTTGGTAGTTGCCACAGGTGCACAAAAACCAACGATTACCAAAGAATTGATTTACACCAATAAACCTTTATTGATTCTAGATTTATCGGTACCAAAAAATGTAGACGCCAGCGTTTCAGAAATGGATAATGTTACTGTAATTCATTTAGATCATTTATCTCAAATGACAGATGAAACGTTAGAGCGTAGAAAGCAATTTATTCCAGAGGCAGAAGCTATTAATGAAGAGGTGAAGAACGATTTCAACCAATGGTTAGAGACTAGAAAATTTGCCCCGGTTATTAAAGCTTTAAAACAAAAATTGAAGACTATTAAAGATGAAGAGCTGGACTACCAATCTAAAAAAACGGTCGATTTTAATTCGCATCAGGCAGATGTAGTGACCAACCGCATCATTCAAAAAATAACCAAACAATTTGCAAATCATCTAAAGGATGACACGGTAGATTCCAATTCAAGTTTAGAATTTATCCAAAAAGTATTTCAATTAGAATTGGACGAACAATGAGTAAAGTAATACGATTAGGCACACGCGATAGCGAATTAGCGCTATGGCAGGCGAATACCGTAAAAGATCAACTACAAAATTTAGGGTATAAAGTAAAGTTAGTACCGGTAAAATCTACCGGAGATTTAATTCTTGACAAACCCTTATATGAATTGGGAATTACCGGCGTTTTTACAAAAACGTTAGACGTTGCCATGATTAATGGTGATATTGACATTGCGGTACACTCCATGAAAGATGTACCAACTGCCCTGCCACAAGGAATTGTAAAAGCTGCTGTTTTAAAGCGTGGCAATTACATGGACATCATGGCATTTAAGGAAAATGAAGAATTTTTAGGTTCTCGTGATGCTATCATAGCTACCGGAAGTTTGCGAAGACAAGCCCAATGGCTAAACAGATACCCAACACATACCATAGTAGATTTAAGAGGAAATGTAAATAGCCGTTTAGAAAAGTTGTACAACAACGAATGGAACGGTGCTATTTTTGCCGCTGCCGGTTTGGAACGTATTGGTTTAGAGCCAGAAAACACCATCGGACTTACTTGGATGTTACCTGCACCTGCACAAGG
>NZ_JBDVOT010000136.1:0-10543 GCF_039968975.1 Maribacter sp.
CAAATAGTATTTTAGAAAAAACGGTACCGTGTACCAGCGATTTTTTAGTACCGCAAAACTGTGCGGTAATTTGGTCTTCTTTATTAAGATGTAGTCTTTTTGATATTAATTTTGTGAGATAGAATACAATTGAAAACAAGAATATGACACCTATTAAAATGAGAAGTAAATCTAATATAGAGACAGCACTAAAAATATTCTTTTCAAAAGATTCACTAAAGCTTTTATAGATAATCAATAGAATTATCGATTTATCGAACAGTGTTATTTTGCTTTTGTGTTTCTGTACAAAAGAACCAAAGAAGCGATGTAAAAGAAGCCCTATTATTACTGGTATTATTATTTGTACAATTAGTTTAATGTAAATTTCTGTAAAATCGAAATCTGTTTGTAAATCACTTACAAATAGTCCCATCCATAATGGGGTAAGGGCAATACCTATTATGCCAGAAATACTGGCGTTAAATATTGCTGCGGGTATATTCCCTTTTGCCAGCGAGACCATAAGAACTGAAGATGAAACCGTAGATGGTAATGCAGCTAAAAAGAAGAAACCTAACCAAATGTTTTCTTGTTCTTCATTTTGAATTAATGGATGTAGCAGTAAAACCAATAAAGGGAAAAGTAAAAAAGTAGCTCCCTGCACCAATAGATGTAATTTCCAGTTTTTGAGTCCTTGTTTTAATTTCTCGGGACTTAACTTGAGTCCGTAAAAAAAGAAAATTAGTGAAATACCTATACTACTAATTGCGTTTATCGGAAGTTTACTTTCTTGTGTTCCCCACTGTGGAAATAAGTATGCTAATACTATGGCAATAATTATAAAAAAGACAAACTTATCAATCTTCAATTTCATGAATATTCTTTACCACAAATAACTGAATTTTATTTGATACCTTCGGTGAAGAGGTTTTTATAAATTGAACGAATTAACATAAACTTAGTATTAACCTTCTGCCGAAAAAATATATGATTTTTGATGAATGAAATTGTAGCGATTTGAAATAGCAGCAGTAATGCATTTTATAGGGATTTTTTAATGTTATAGGTAAATTGTAATACTCTTAAATTCCATAATGTTAAAGTTTGTATTGCTGTTATTTTTTCATTTTCAGAATTTACCACAAGTTTATCTCTAAATGATTTAATAAACTTTGTCCATAAGTTTCCTTTAGCATCATGTAGTTGAAAGTAAAATCCGCTATCCCCAATTTTTTTGCCTGATGAGTTTAAAATAAGTTCACCATTTGCACCTACTGTCGGGTTTAATATAACCGTTGCACTGCCATTCGGCAAAGGAAAAATCGCTTTTATACAACTAGTGCCATTCGGTAGGGTACAAGGCTCATAGACACCAGAATACACTACTTGACCAGATTTTTTAAAAGTCCTGAGCCATATCGTTCGCTTAACTAGTTTTGTTTTTTTGTCTATTAAATGAATAATTTCACTTTGTAAAACTTCGGAGTCCTTATCGGCA
This sequence comes from Maribacter sp., assembly GCF_039968975.1. Taxonomy (GTDB): domain Bacteria; phylum Bacteroidota; class Bacteroidia; order Flavobacteriales; family Flavobacteriaceae; genus Maribacter. The sequence continues at coordinate 1,481 of NZ_JBDVOT010000136.1, forward strand.
CCCATGGGTATATTTAACTGCTGAATACGATTACTAAACAAGGTTTTTAATAACCCTCCAAATATTTTAAATACAGGGTTCCATTTTACCGTTAGGTCAAAATCATAATTGCTTGTGTTTTCGTAAAAGTCAATTACATTTTTAGATAACTTATTAAGTTCTTGCTCTGGTAAATTTAATTGGCTAATAGACTGTAATAAGCCTTTGTCTATTTGCTTATCATCTATGTTTAGATTTTCATTTTCTGCTAATTGCTGAATGAATTTTACTCCAATACCATTGGTCTTACCAAACGGACCCAAAAGCCATTGGTGTTCTCTACGATTGATTTTTTTACCAAATAGAATTACCCATTGCTGGGTGATCCAATCTTGAAGATTTTGTTTTACAGGTGCGAATGCCATCTACCTGAATTTATTTAATTGAGCGGTAGGAATGAAATTTTGTTGCCCTTTCCATTCTCCAAATTCAGATATTGGCTTAAAACGTAGTGTGGTAAATTCAAAATGAAAGTCTTTTCTATCTCTCTCTTTCATGGCATTTGAATGTCTTTTTGGTTTAGGCATATTGCTATGGCCATGAACCATACTCGTCATTTCTTTTTCAGTTTTCCAAATAGAAAAAGTAGATACGGTATTAGGAAATTTAATGGATGCCAAAGAAAGTAAAGTGCCGGAATGATCTCTAACCAGCTTTTCTACAGGTCTGCCCCACTTTAAAAATCTGGGTATGGCAAAAGGTTTCATTCTTGCAATGGTGACAGCAACTACAGCAGAAGATTCATTCTCTAATGTCGCCTTTTCTTCCGGAATTTTGAATCCCTTAATTTTCCCCATTCTCTCATAAATACTAAACGAACGTGCCAACCTTTATTTAAAATGTTACCGAATTTTTCATTTTTAAGATAGTTCTCAAGAGCCTCTTCATTTTTCCACTGTGCAAAAATGGCAACCTGGTTAATAAGAAATCTAGAAGTAGATATTATAGGTGAGCCTAATGTCATGGCAGACATATATTCGACATGTACAAGACCTTTTGTATTCTTTTTTACCGGGTTTGCGAATAACCCCTTAACTGCCAAAGCAAATGGTATTTTGACAAGATGATAAGAGAATATGGTCATTTTTTGAATTGTTGAATACTTGATTTTAAAACGTTAATTTGTTGGTCAAAAAAATTAAGTACTCAAATCGGTATCTTCCCAACTAGTATCTTTAGAAACCATATAAGTTAAAGAATGCCTTCTTTCGTGAATAACACCACCATTGCCCATTGGGTCAAAACCTGTAGGTACTGTATCACTACCTAGCTGAGCACTTCTAACTGCATTATGTAGACAATAGAAAAGGTCTTCTTTTTTCATAAGGTCATTTTCAGATACTGTTATTTTATCTTTTACCCAGTCTGTCACGCTTTGGTCTAATTTACAGGTGTAGTTGCTTAAAATGTCTTGCATTAGATCGCCTGACATCATCTCACCTGTTAGTTCAGGTTCTTTGTAACCAAAATACCAAGCCAGAGGCCACGCATTTTCAAATTTCCAGCCAATAGCATTTCTTGCTTGCTCATCATCTCTTGGCACGTCTAAAATTGCTTTTTCATCCTGAGTCATAAAATTTTGAAGATTATTATTCTCAACAAAACTTAAGATGTGTTCTTTTGGTAAACTTTCTTCAGGGACCATTAACCACAATACCAATGCTTTTATGGCATGTAGTCTATTCGCTATTTCTATAGCAGGTCTTAATTGTCTGCCCAAATCTGTTGGTAACGATATGGTAGGTTTATAGCCGGCATTGAAACAGATATCTAAATTTCTTCGTCTTAGATCTGTCATCCAAGCAATATCATCATAAGATTTGGAAGTAGATTTATCTTGAGTTTCTTTCTTTGGTACTTCATTATCTTTTGAACCAAATAGTTTTTTAAATATGCCCATACTATTGTTGTAATTGTAGTTTAATTTTTAAACGTTTTTGAATACGCTTTGTTGTATAAGAGGATATATGAACTTAGGTGTTTACTGACACGATTTGTTAATATGTATAGGCTTATTGCACGGTACCTACCAGTCGTTGCTTTATTTCATTGTCTGTTATTACCCAAACAATTTCATATGCACCGGCGCCATCACTATTCCATTGATGGGCAAAGTATGTTTCTTCGTTCTTGTAGATGTTAAAATCATTTGTGCATTCATAAATATCACTGATTAGAATCTGCGGTACGTCAATTTTAATGCCTTTAATTGTGATAGTTAATTTTTCAGTTTCAGTCTTTGGTTTATTACCGTTAGTACCCCTAGGGTAGAGTCCGTTTATAGTAACGATATGGTTATTTTGATAATCAATAATTTTATCTTCTTCACTAAAGGGTTTTGTATCATAAAGAAACTGAACGTCAATTTCCTTATACTGTGCTAGAGTATTTATAGGTTGTATTCTGCTTTTATGAACATAACCATAGAGGTTATTTAAAGAACCACATTCTATTGAGAAGTCGTTTTTAGGTATTTCTATCATAATCCATTCAACACCTTTAGAATGGTAATCTTCTTGTCCATACCAAAATACTTGATTGTTCTTTAGTTTATAAATGACTTCTGATGTTGCATCTGCTACTTTGCGTACGTTGGTAAAACCATCTTTGTCATTAATTATAGCTACTTGCGCAGTAGTATTGTAAGCCATGAATAGTAATAGAAATGTAATTAGTAGTTTCATAATTTATATTTCGGACAAAAAGGTAATAGTTTTTTTAGCTATTTTTCTTCTCTTTGACAAATTCGGCGATATCAGAAAGATGACCAAAATTGTATTCGGTAATATCTTCTGGTGTTTTTAATATGTCAACGTAATCAATATCTAAAGCAGAAGATTTTTCTCCAAGTATGGTGTCTAACATGAGAAAAGTACCTGTTAGATAAACTTCTTTTTCTGATTCTATAAAATCAGGATAATATACATTTATACCAATAGAATTAGGATTAGTTTTTGAATGTAGGGGTACGTAAATAATTGTTTCAGGATTAAATTTAATACCATGAAATTCCAGTTCAAATCCCTTTCCCATTGGTGGTTTAAAAGCAATGATATCCCAATTTTTAAAGCTAGGGGCAACTGTTGTTAGGTCTTCGACTGCAGGAAAAACGTCTGTGTTTCCTTCAGCAGATATTATTAATTCTACCTTTTCATCATCTGGGTGACCACCGATTTCAAAATAAAGGTGCTCGTTGAATTTTTGTAGTTCTTCTATAAAAATGTTTAATAGGTTTTCTTTTTCTTCTTCATCAACATCAGATAAAAAAAGATAGTTGTTTTGATTTATTTTAAACCAGCTCCAAAAGGTTTTAGCTTTTTGATCCTGAGATAATTCTTGCTTTTTTTTAAATATGTTTTTCATATTCAGGTTTGGTTTTAGATTTTCTTCTACACTAATGGAGTCTTAAATTGTAATCTATTATTCTCGCCAAATAAAATCAGAAATTTCATCAACCGTGTATTCAAAATAGTTTCCGTTTTTATCTTTATTCTGGTTGAAATATTTGTGCTGGTAATTGACAAAATTTATGTCTATTAATTTTTGAAAGTAAGAAGACTCATTAGCCCAATTTTGCATTGCAATTTCATCGTCTTCATATTTCTCAGGATTTTCAAAAGTTTTGATTTTCACCAATACTTCCATTAATTCATTTTTCTTAAAGTCTGAAATTCTGATTGGATCAGGTAGGGATATTCTAAAAGATAAATTTTCGATTCCGTCAGCTTCCCAATATTCCCATAAATTAAATTCGGCTAAATTTTTTCCGGTTAGTTTTTCTAAATCTGATTTTACCTCGTCATGTTTTAATTCTGCCTTATTTGGGTTGTTATCCCAAAACTCAGTAAAGTCAAGGATCTTTTGTTTTACTACAGGATATAGTTTACGAGCTATTGCTAAATTTGGCTTTAGTTCTGGTCTCATATGTTTTAATGCAAATTGTTGCTTTAGCTGTGTTTAATTAAGTAATTAGAGCTATTGTATTTTAGCAGTAATTCTTTAATAGTATTTTCCTTCTTCACATTTATTTCTATCCCAATGCTGTTTTAGAAAAGTATTGAATTTTGGTTTTTTTTCTAAGTTGGTGCTAGCTTCATATTCGCCGCCATAAGCATTTTCATTACCGCACATAAGCATGGTTTCACCTCGTAGAGCATACTTGGAACTATCTTCGAACATGATTATTTTCATGTTGCCAGGATCCATTCCTCCACGGCACATTAAAACATAAGGCATGGCTATTTCGGTAATACCGTCATTGTCCAAATCTGTTATGGTGGTTGCTTTTGGTGCATAACCAATAAACCAATCTAAACTATAACATTCTATATAATCATATAGCCGCCATTTCTTTTTGTACTCGTTTTCATTACTGCTTTTTATGAATAAATAAGCATAGAGTTCAGCTTTGTCTTTAAGTGTATAATCTGTACTATCTTTTTCATAGTCCATCCAAGTAAAATTACCTGTTACCGTTTGTATAAGAATATTTTCACCATTGGTATCATTCCATTTTAACGCTTCTACTACAGTGCCTTTAAAATCTAATGATTTAGGAATATCATTATAGCTTAAACTATCTATTTTTATTTCTTTGCTAGAATTATCTTTATCCCAAATACCCAACCAAATATCAGGTTCTAATGTTCTAAATTTTTCTTTATGTTCTTCGCTTTGTGCAAAAGAGAGATTGGTGACTATTAAGACTATTATGATTATAATATTTTTCATCTTTGGTTCTTGTGGTTAAAATTGTTTTTTTGAAGACTAATTGTTTACTCCATTCTTTGTAATTCGGTTGCACCTGCTATTGCACCAATTGATTCGAATACTTCATCTTGGTCTTGAGTAGCTGTCCATCCCATTTTTGATAGTTCAGTTCTAACTTGTTGCTCTGATTTTTCTTTTACAAAATGATAGTATACAAAATCAACAACCTCTGTAGGAATTCTTTTTAATTGATAGGCAGTTAAGCCAGAAACAAATCTTAAGAGACCAACATAATATGTGATTACTAATTGAACGACCCAGCTTATTACCAAACCAATCCAACCAGTGTTTGCACTTTTAATGATCAGACCAGCTTCAAATCTTATTTGTATAAACTCCCAAAAACTAAAGGGTTCAAAGTTGTTTTCGTTCAATATTATTTGATACTGAAAATATTGATTAGAAACATATGTGACCACTATCATTGCTATAAGAATGTAATGTAAATAATCATAAAAAGTATAATTACTTAATTTGATGAGTTGGGTAAGCGCATAGCCTAAAATAATTGCAACTGCAACTTCAAAAACGCCAATAATGTAAATTCCTTTAACGGAGAGGAAAGCAACTAAAAACCCCACTAAGAGGGCTGTAATTAAGCCGCCAACAATCGGAATTAAAATCTGAGGTTCTTTACGTCTTTTTGGTTTTGGTAAATTTTCTGGTATAACGTAGTCATCCCAATTATTGGCTTTTTCAATTTCCTTTTCTAATGCTGCAATAGATTCATGATCAAACTCTTTTTCGGTTTGTTGAAATGCGTGGATGAATAATTTAACCCTTTTAGAGTTTCTACCATTATCCCACATTTCGTTACCTAGAGAAACACTTTTAACGGTTAATTTGCCATTTTTAAACGATACATTGATTTTTTCGGTCCAGCGGTTCCAATCTCCTTTTCTTTTTGCTTCGGCATTTCTTTCATCATGGTAAACAATATCCCACCCTAATTTTTCGAAAGTTTTATTGACAACATTTATAATCACTGTTTTATTCAAATCAGTTTTTATTTTCTCTTCAAATTTGGGAGACCAACTAAAAATGTGCTTTTTCTTAATTGATTGCTCGTATTGTTTAAGATTTTCATTCATTTGATTGGCAGTATGGTGTTCGTACTTTTTATTCAGTAATTATTTTGCTGTAAATATTCCCTTTCCAGTATAACTGATTATCTGTTTCTAAAGTATTTACAAACTCAAAATCAAACACTGCTTTTATAATTCCGCTTTCAAATAATGCTTTATCTATTTTAATAGTTCCGCTTTTTAAAGGGAAAGTATTTATTCCTAAATCTCTTATACTGTTGAAATAAACAGAAGCGCTACATGAGTCATTTATCAGTTCCAATATTAAATTGCTATGTGTAGAAACGTTGCTTTGAGATTCTCCTTTTATAGTCCCATTCTTTAGTTTCTTGAAATCTATATAATCTGTACCTGAATATTCATACATTCTGTTCTCAGATTTCAATGAATGATAGACGTGGGTGGTGTCTATTAACTTATAAAATGCTTGTAATGAATCTTTATATATTTTACCGGTATTGTCTTTCATTCTGTCAATAGCTACCGGGCAACTGCCATCGCAACTTAATTGACCATGACTGTTTTTGTAAATTCCTTCCTTATAATTCCAATTTTCTTTAAACGAAAAGTCACCTTTTAAATCAGTCGTCCATTGAATATTTATGGCGTTTTTAGATTCAATTTTCTTGTCAATGGTCTTGCAAGAAATTGCTGTTAAAAGAAGTAATAATATGATTGATTGGTTGTTTTTCATTTTGTTTTTGTATGGTTAAAAACCTGACTTAGCACAGTAGGGGGTAATGAAAATTTCAGTTTTATATTTAAATCAAATGTTTCGCTTTTTTAATAACGCTTCTAACTCATCATTTTTATTAGAATTACTAACTAATCTATATATAAAATAGATAGGAAATAGTAATGGTATAAGAGCTCCAAAATTTTTTCCAATAATTGATGATACAATCCCAATAACTACAATACTTGCAAGAAAGCCAATTATAAACGCATTCATAATCTTTGACTTTTTTAATTTCTTTTTTTCAAGTACTAATTCTTCATCTGTTAATTCTGAAGCATTCATATTCATATTTTTTAAAGTATTTGACTATTCTTAGTAGTAGTGTTTGCATTTTTATACAAGGTATTCACCTTTGGTTGAATAATCCAAATACCAATAAAATAGAACCACAAAAGAAAAAATTCCCCAGCAAAGTCTCCAAATTTCACTTTTCTTTTTAATTCGGCAGTTTTAATTGTTTTAGCCACAAAATACATGGAGTAAAATATACAGAACATGGAGAATAAATGAAGCAGTACAAAAATATACAGAGGCCAACCGATAAGTGAGAAGCTATTAGTGCTTATTCCAGAAAAAAGGCCGCCCATAAAGACCAATAGTAGAATGATATAGATTAGAGGGATGAAGAATAAAATTTTAAACTTTTGAACCTTCATTGTAATTTCTGACGGAATGTTTTTTTGAAGACCAATTGCCATTGACCAAAACCAGCCGAAAAATATTACTATGTATAAAATCATTATATAAGGGAAGAAATCAAAATAAAATAGGTTTTCATTTACAACCTCGGTAACGCCAACTCCATTATTATCTGATGTTTCAGAAGCAAGCGTTCGTAATTCAAATAATTGAAATAAAGCAAATATTTGGTATGCCAAAGGTATACCCAACATTAAAATGAATAATTGCCAATGTTTGGCTTTTAGATAGAAGTTAATCATTGTCGTGGTTTTACTATAGATTATAGTGAATAACAGTTAATTTTAATATTTTACTTTTTTCATCTATTTGTATTATGATAAACTGAAATAATAGATCTGATTTTATCTTTTTGTTCTTTTAAAGCGATTTAAGTTCACGTTGTAAATTTAGTTTAGCTTGTGTTTCAAATTGGTTATAAAAAAAGTCGGTTTTAAATATCCTGTCCATTGATAAAAAATGGAGTAGAACTTTTTTACGTCCAGGATTATAAATAAAGGAAGGGTAGATAGCATATTCCTTTCTAACATTTTTATAGTATAGAGTGTATGTTTCCCAACTTTGACCTAATACGGAAAGGTCTGCATCTGTAAAATAGTTAGTGTCGCTGTCGATTGATTTATGGTGCGATTTAGTAGCTAAAATTTGTTTTTTACATTGTTCAATAACCTCACTAGAAAGAGAAATTTCCTTCATACGTTTTTCGGCAAGTTCTGCACTTTTCACTTCGTTATCTGACTTAGTTGCGTTGTAGATGACGTCGTGGTAGTATAGGGTGAATAGGATAGTATCCCAGTATTGTATTTCTTCTTTTACATCAGTCAATTGAGCTAATAAATTATCAAGATGTTGTAATGTATGATAATGTCTTTTATTGCCTGAATATTTTTTTTCGATTTCTGACCATAATGTATTTATCAAACTTTTATCATCGGTATATTTTGTCAGTAGTTCATTGAATTTTTTTTGAAGCATGATTTTCCATTAATATTTGTCAATGTAATTATGAGCACCAGCAAATCTACCCAAGAAAGATACAATTTTCATCTAAAGTCAATAGAGCTAGTAGATTAAAATATAAAAGAAAGTAAAAGACGAATAGTTATGAAGAAGCAATAGGTACCGGTATTTCATATACCTGTAGTTGAAAATAGGGTAGGGCAGCTAATAGGTGATCAAAAATATCTGCCATAATATATTCGTAATTCTCCCATCGTTTATCAGTGCTAAATGCATAAATCTCTAAAGGTATACCTTGCGGTGTTGGTGCTAATTGACGAACCATTAAAGTCATGCCTTTGTTTACGGCAGAATGGTTTTGAAGATAGTCGTTCACGTATTTTCTAAACACCCCAATATTGGTCAGGTTTTTGCCATTTATTGCAAGTTCTTTGTCAATGTCATTTTCAGTGTTGTAAGTTTTGATCTGCTCGTGTATTGTATTTAAATAGGGTTGTATAAGTTGTATTTTTTTAAATTCTGTTACATCGGTATCAGTTAAAAAACGAACACTTTTTTGACTAATAATCAAGGCTCGTTTAATACGTCTTCCTCCAGATTCTTGCATACCGCGCCAGTTTTTAAAGGAATCTGATATTAATGCATAAGTGGGTATAGTAGTAATGGTCTTATCAAAATTCTGAACTTTTACCGTTGCCAATGATATTTCAATAACATCTCCATCGGCACCAAATTTGTCAAAACTGATCCAGTCACCAATGCGCACCATGT
>NZ_JBDVOT010000137.1:0-22809 GCF_039968975.1 Maribacter sp.
GCTTACCATAAGTGTTATGGTAATCCAATCGGTTTGCTCAAAAGTTCTTGCAATAGGCTCCATTAGTTAATAGGAATTGCTTTTCCATTTAGACCGTACAAAAGATCATTTTCAGAAATTACTACTCTAAAGTAACCAATGTTTTCCTTTTTTGTTTTTCGAAGCTTAAAAATAAAATGAGTAGTGTCTTGCTGTTTTAAGAATGTAATTCTAGAATGGGTAGGTTCTGGTGTCATTCGCAGCGTTTCTTGAGGCTTTTTATAGTCATCCATGTAACTTACTGCAAATTTCAATTTTTTAAGGTCTATATCCTCGTTGTAAGGATTGTAGACTTTAAGTTCAATTTGTTCCTCAGAATTTAAGATTACAGGAATATCTTCAATAATACAATCTAATTTTCGATACGATTGAAAGTTAGAAATGTACTTGCCTTTATACAGACCGCCATCTTCTCTTGTATAGGTAAAAGTTGGGTTGTTTAAATATTTAGAAACATATGCTACGTTTTTACCACGAACTTGCTCTTCAGAATCATTAATTGAGTATTGATTTTTTCGATACATGAAGTTGTTTAGAGAAAAGGTAGGCGTAGCGTCAGTGTAAAAAGAATACATTGGTGCATTTCTATATGAGTTTTCAAATACCACTGGTATATTCCCTACTTCTTCTTCAATTGCCTCTGCCCATTCTTTGTTACCGTGACTTTCATAATAAAAATTAAAAAGTAACGGTTGATAAGCAAGTCCCATTCTTAAATAAATAATTAGAACCGTATTAATGAGCCCTAATCTAAAGATCCAAGTTAAAGCCTGCTTGTTTTGTAGCATGTAGTTATAAGCGATAATTACTAGTGGAATACAAACAATAATAATCCACTGTGTTTGTACCCTTCTATTAAAGCTTGAAACGAAAAAGAAGATTAACACTCCGTATGTGAGATAGACAAGCGCTTTGTTGAACAAGTCGTTTCCTTTGGTTTTGAACAACGCCTTATATACGAAAGGAAACGTTAAACCAAAAATGGCAACTAAATTTACGAAGAAGCCTAGGGTGTATTTTTCAAATCTATATGCACCGTTAGGGCGCTCGTATAAATGATATTTTATAGATACGAAGTCATTTTCATATAACCAGTAGAAATGTGGAGCATAACAGCATAATGCAATGATAACAGCTAGCCAAGCATATTTGTCCGTGGTGAGTTTAAGGTTTGAAAGTAGAACAAAGAATATAACCAATACTGCATGGTACTTACTGTACATTAAGGCAGCCATAAATATGCCTAAAAGTATAGCTAATACTACAGTAGGTTTTTTGATAAAATGTTTATAGGTTAATAAAAAACAACTCGTAAAAAATAATAACGGTGTATCTGGTAATGTGAAAAAGCCGTAGGCATTTAGCAAGGTCATTGAAAAAACCAGCACAAAGAAATGCTTAATATAATCGTTCTTTTTTGGGTTGTCGATCATCAGCCAAAGAAGAATTATATTGACTGCGGATAACACGCAGCTCATGAAACGAACACCTAGTTCGCCATTAAAAAAGAAGCTGCTTATTTTCACTAAGAGCGCCACCATTGGTGGGTGGTCAAAATACCCCCAAGCCATATTCTGACTGTAATACCAGTAATAGGCTTCGTCAAAAATGAGTTGCGTAAAACTAGACTGGATAAGATTTAAAATGAATATGGCAGCTAAAAAAAAGTAAAACTGCTTCGGAATTTTAGTCAACATTTGCATAGGTTACTAAGTGGCAAAATTACGAATTTAAGGTTATGTACCTAGTGTAAAAATTTCATAAAGGTATTGTTGTCCATTTTAATAAGACTTTTAAAACCTTACTTTTGTCGAAACACCTATAAATAAGATATGTCCAGTAGTATCGTAATCATACCTACGTATAATGAGATTGAGAATGTAGAGGCTATAATTAGGGCGGTATTTGATTTGCAGAAAGAATTTCATGTACTCATCGTAGATGATAATTCTCCGGATAAAACAGGGGACTGTGTTCGCGGACTTCAAGAAGAGTTTAATGGTAAGTTATTTTTAGAGACTAGGTTAGAGAAATCAGGATTAGGTACTGCTTATATTCATGGTTTTAAATGGGCTATAGCTAAAGGCTTTGATTATATCTGTGAAATGGATGCCGATTTTTCCCATACCCCTTCAGATTTATTACGACTGCAAAAAGCCTGTGAAAATGGAGCTGATCTGGCTATTGGATCTAGATATAAGAAAGGTGTAAACGTTGTTAACTGGCCGTTACATAGAGTATTGTTGTCATATGGAGCTTCAATATATGTAAAGCTGATAACCGGTATGCGTGTAGATGATCCCACAGCTGGTTTTGTATGTTATAAAAGACAAGTGTTAGAAGCTATAGATTTAGATTCGGTTCGTTTTGTAGGTTATGCATTTCAAATAGAAATGAAGTTTAGGGCGTATTTAAAGAATTTTAAAATAGAAGAGGTTTCCATTATTTTTAGAGATCGAGTATTGGGAAAATCTAAAATGAGTTCATCAATTGTTAGTGAGGCTATTTGGGGTGTATTTGTAATGAAAATGAGAAGTCTATTTTTGAAAAATAAGTTTTAGTTATGGGTAAAATTTTATTAAAAAACGGAATAATAGTTAACGAAGGAATAGCTCAGGAAAAGGATATTCTAATTATCGATGACCTTATCGCGAAAATCGGAAAAGACATATCTGATGCAGACGCTGAGGTAATCGATATTACAGGTAAACATGTTTTACCTGGTATTATCGATGATCAAGTTCATTTTAGAGAACCAGGTCTTACTCATAAAGGTACAATTGCAACAGAAAGTAGAGCGGCACTTGCGGGTGGTATTACTACATTTATGGAGCAGCCAAATACAACACCGCAAACAACAACAATAGAAAAATTAGAAGAAAAGTTTGCTACTGCGGCAAATTCTGCATTTGCCAACTATTCTTTTCTATTTGGTGGCACCAATGATAATCTAGAAGAATTAAAGAGGTTGGATAAAAACGCTTGTTCAGGTATTAAATTGTTTTTAGGCTCTTCTACTGGGAATATGTTGGTAGATGATGAAACAGTAATAGAAAATATATTTAGTAATACTGAAATGGTCATCTCTGCACATTGTGAAGATGAAACTACTATTCGTGAAAATTTGGCTAAGTATAAGGCTGAATATGGGGATAATATTCCTTTAGAACTGCATCCTATCATAAGAAGTGAAGAGGCTTGTTATCTTTCTTCGTCTAGGGCAATTGCTTTAGCTAAGAAAACAGGTGCTAGATTACATGTATTTCATTTGTCTACCGGGAAAGAAACAGACTTGTTCCATAATGATATTCCGTTAGAACAAAAGAAAATTACAGCAGAGGTCTGTATACACCATCTTTGGTTTTCTGATGTCGATTATGCAAACAAAGGAACCTTGATAAAATGGAATCCGGCAGTAAAAACGGCTAAAGATAGAGACATGCTTTGGGATGCGCTGTTGGACGATAGAATAGATGTTATCGCAACGGATCACGCACCTCATTTATTGGAGGAGAAGGACAATGTATATACAAAGGCACCATCTGGCGGACCGTTGGTACAACATGCATTAAATGCAATGTTAGAAAAGGTGAAAGAAGGTAAGATTACCTTAGAGAAAATGGTGCAGAAGATGTGTCATAATCCGGCAATACTATTTCAAATAGAAAAGCGTGGATATATTCGTGAAGGTTATTATGCAGATTTGGTAGTGGCAGATTTAAATAATTCTTGGACGGTTACCAAAGAGAATATTGCCTATAAATGTAAATGGTCCCCTTTTGAGGATACTACATTCTCATCTAAAGTGGTACATACATTCATAAACGGACATCTAGGCTATAGTAACGGAGAGTTTTCTGAAAAACGAAATGCAAAAAGGCTAACATTCAATAGACCATGAAGCACTTATTATATTTAATCTTCATACTATTATTGGTTACATCATGTGTCGAAGAATTAATTGAAAAGCCCAATAATTTAATACCAGAAGATAAAATGGTATTGATCATTAAAGAAATGGCTATCGTTAATGCCGCGAAAGCGACAAATTTAAGTAAGCTACGAGAAAATGGGGTAGAGCCAACAAATTTTATATTCAATAAATTTAAAATAGATAGTGCCCAGTTTGTAGATAGTGACAGGTACTATGCCTCTAAACCTTTACGGTATGAGAATATGTACAAAAAAGTAGAGGCTGAGTTAGAGGAGCAACGTTTGGCATTAGAGGCAGAGAAAAAAGTTAGAGATAGCATAGGTGTAGCTGAGAAATCTAAAAAGGACATTGATATTAAAAAGAAAGATTCCGTAGCTACTAAAAACGTTCAGAAATAAACAGTTTGGAAGAAAATTTTATTTGATCTTCTAAACGCTCAAAGGTCATATCTAAAGCATTTTTGATTTTCTCATTGCTAAATGTTGTTGGGTGTTTTAGTCCGTAAATGGTATTTTTTGTGATTGTTCTTGGGCTACCGGTTATAAGATTTCTTAGTCTGTCTGCAATCTTTCCAATATTTAATTGCCAGAATTTCAAAGATTTCGTCGGTGGTTTTTTGTTCATCGACAAAGCTATTTCTTTCAATATTTGTTGGTAGGTTAAATTTTCGGCAACCAGAATAAATCGTTCGTTATAAATATCAGAATTCATAAGGGCGATCATAATTTTGGTAACGTCATTAACGGTAATAAATCCTGATCCACCGGGTGGGTAGTATTGATATCCTTTTGCCGCTGTTTTAAAAAAAGAACCACTACCACTGTTCCAAAACCCTGGTCCAAGTATAACACCAGGGTTTACGATTACCACTTTTAATTCTTCTTGAGCACCGCGCCAAACTTCCATTTCGGCTAGTTGTTTTGTTATGGCGTAGGGGTTAGCATTTTGGCGTGTCCATTCGGTTTCTTCGTTTACTTTTTCTTCATTTAGAGATCTTCCTATGGTGCCGATAGTACTTACATGGCACAATTTATTTACTCCGTTTACAATGCAGACGTTCACAATATTCGCAGTGCCTTCACGGTTTATGCGTTCAAGCTTTTTAAACTCTGACGGATTAAAAGAAATATAGGCGGCGCAATGATAAACATAAGTAATACCTTCAATTGCATTTTTTAAAGAAGGTATATCTAAAATATCACCCTGTACCCAATCAATTTGGTTAAATAGAGTTGCGGAATTATCAGAGTAATAAGAAAATATCTTTTTTACCTGAACGAGCTTGTCTTCAGTTCTATACAAAGCCCTGACCTTTGTATTGTTTATCGTTAATTTCAGTAGCAAATGCGACCCCACCAACCCTGTGCCTCCTGTAACTAATACCATAATTCAAATTTAGGGAATACAGGTGAAATTCATGCTTTAATCTACTGTGTACTGGCAAGAATTCCATTTATATTTGCAATTCAATTAAAATTCAAGAAGAGATGACAAATTTTGTCAAGGAGTTACAATGGCGAGGAATGTTGCACGATGCAATGCCAGGTACAGAAGAACATTTATTAGAAGGTATGCAGTCTGCTTATGTAGGTATTGATCCAACGGCAGATTCTTTACATATAGGTCATTTGGTAGGGGTAATGATGCTTCGTCATTTTCAATTGGCAGGGCACAAACCATACGCTTTAATAGGTGGTGCTACAGGTATGATCGGTGTTCCATCTGGTAAATCTGCAGAGCGTAACCTACTTGATGAAAAAACACTTCGTCATAATCAAAATGCCCTAAAAGAGCAGTTGTGTCGCTTTTTAGATTTTTCTGGAAACGAAGAGAATGCGGCGGTTTTGGTCAATAATTATGACTGGATGAAGAATTTCTCTTTCTTGGAATTTATTAGAGATGTAGGTAAGCATATTACAGTGAACTACATGATGTCTAAAGACTCGGTAAAAAAACGTCTTTCATCTGAAGCTAAAGAAGGAATGTCATTTACTGAATTCACCTACCAATTGGTGCAAGGTTATGATTTTCTTCATTTATACCGTGAGAACAACTGTAGTCTTCAAATGGGCGGTAGTGATCAGTGGGGTAATATTACTACAGGAACTGAATTGATTAGAAGAATTGCCGGTGGTAAAGGGTATGCCTTAACGTGTCCGTTAATTACAAAAGCTGATGGTACTAAATTTGGTAAGACCGAAGGTGGTAATGTTTGGTTAGATGCAGAAAGAACATCACCTTATAAGTTCTACCAATATTGGTTGAATACGTCAGATGAAGATGCAGATAAATACATAAAGATATTTACATTTCTAGGTCAAGAAGAAATTGAAGATTTAATAAAAGAGCATAAAGAAGCTCCGCATTTAAGGTTGCTACAGAAGAGATTGGCAGACGAGATTACGGTAATGGTTCATTCACAAGAAGATTTGGACAATGCGGTAAAAGCCAGTCAAATTTTATTCGGAAAATCTACGGCGTCAGATTTAAAAGGGTTGAATGAAAAAACCTTTTTAGAAATTTTTGATGGCGTACCACAAGCAGAACTTTCAAAATCTGAATTAACAGATGGTCTTGATATGATTGGTGCATTAGCGGCTAAAACTAACTTTTTAGGCTCTAATGGAGAGGCTAGAAGAGAGTTAAAGCAGAACTCCATTTCAGTAAATAAAGAGAAGGTAAAAGAAGACTTTTTAATTACTGCAGATGATTTGATCAATGATAAATTTGTCTTATTGCAAAGAGGTAAGAAAAACTATTTTGTATTGGTATTTAACTAGTTAAGTTCTATTTAAAACAGGCTTATTTTATGAAGTTTCAACTTGTAGCAATATTATTTTTGTTAGTTATATCTTGTAGTGATGATGACCGCATAATAGAAGATCTAGCTTTAGAAGGCGATTGGACACTCTCTAACGTTGCTTGTTATTGTAATTTTGAGGAAGATGTAGATTTTTCTTTGACCACAATTAATTTTGATTCAAGCAAGAGCATGGTAACCGTTACTAACGAAAGTGAATATACTTTTTTTAGGGAAAACGGAGAGCATTTTTATGGAGGTCAAGTCAATAGAATTAATTTTTCTGATGGAATGGTATTTTTTTTCGAGACAAGAGGTAATCAATTGACACTTACGTATGAAGACAATCCTGATATAGCTGATGATGAGGTTGTCTATATGTTTAACCGTTAAGGTGAATTGCAAGAAATAGTATAAATTTTTAAATATTTTCTGCAGAAGGGCGTTTGATAATTTAAACCCCTAGTTATGTTTAAAAAGTATATCGCCATTGTATGTTTGTTTGCATTGTTTACAGCTTGTGATAAGCTTGATGAGTTGACAAAATTTGATATGGAATATAGCCAACGCGTTACCATACCTTCTTCTGCAGGAATAGACTTGCCTTTTGATGTTTTCACTCCTGAAGTGGAAACGAATTCTGAATCTACTTTTGAAGTCAACGATACCAGAAAAGATCTTATTGAAGAGATCAAGTTGACCGAATTGGAAATGGTCATTATATCTCCAGATGGTGCTGATTTTAGTTTTTTAAATTCGATTGAAGTATATATTTCTGCCGATGATTTAGAAGAAATTAAAATTGCGTACTTAGAAGAAGTACCTGAAGATGCAGGTAATGTAATTACCTTAGATACTTCAGATATTGATTTAAAAGAGTACATAAAGAAAGATGAGTTTAGCTTACGACTAAATACCGTTACAGATGAATTAATGAGTACAGATCATGAGTTAGAAGTAAATTCCACCTTTTTTGTAGATGCTAAAATCTTAGGGTTATAATTTAATATTCACTTAACGCAACTATTTTAGTGGTTGGGTATCTTGTAACTAGTTAAAAGTCTTGGTTCTATGAAAAGATATTCTGCGTTGTTCCTATTTTTGGTGTTTCTTGCTTCTTGTGCAAATGATGATGATTACGGATTAGAGTCTACTCAATTCGTGTTCTCCGAACAAAAATGGGAACTAACTCAAATGTCTGGCAATTTTCAGAATTCAGAAACTATGGGTTTAGATATGGAGTGGCAAGAATATTATATCTTCTCTCCAGAAGGTACTTTTGTAAAATCTAGAATTGTTGACGAAGAAGTTACTAAGGCTATAGGTACTTTTGAGGTCATAGAATATGATAATGACCTCAATCACTATTTAGAACTTACTTTTGAAACCGAAAAAGAATTAGCGGGTAACTGTACAGGTGATAGTAAAGAGCTATTGATCTACAGAAATTCTACCATGATGTCAAGTCTATGGATGGCATGTGACGGTCCAGGATTGGATTATCAGCTTACCAAGAATTAAAGCACCATTAAATTACACCCTCTAATATCAGAATTATCGAATCTACCAATAATTTCAAAAGTGTCGTCTTGGTTTATTTTTCCTAAATCTTGAGTGGCGATGAATGAACAAGAATTTATATTTGCTAAATCTATAACATTAATTCCGCCAGATTTACCTGTGTTTAAATAAGTAAGAGGGTCCTCGGTATCCCTTACCATTATTTTCATCCAGGCAGGGCAGTCGAAAACTCCGTTGCCTTTAGAATAAGCTTGAGAAAGTAGCTCTGTCATTCCGTATTCGGAATGTATTTTTTGTACACCAAACCCTTTTGATAAGAGCTCATGCAATTCTTGTCGTACAATTTCTTTTCTTCTTCCTTTCATACCGCCAGTTTCCATAACAATAGCGTTAGGTAAAGACATGTTGTATTTTTCGGTAAACTCTAATAAGGCAAAAGAAACGCCAATGATTAATATTTTGGTATTTGTTTTTTGAAGTTTAAGAAGTAGTTGGTGCAATTGTTCATATTCATTTAAAAAGAAACCACTTTCTGGGTGATTGGATTTTTTGATCAAATCATCTGCCATATAAATCAAAGAAGAACCTGTACGTTCTAAATAAGAAGGTAAAAGTGCTAATACACAATAATCCTTAATATCGCCGTAAAAGTGTCTAAAAGCCTTCAAATAACTCTGTTCGTAAAGACCTAGATCGGTGACAAAATGTTTACTGGTTTCACTACCTGTAGTTCCGCTACTGGTAAATGTTATCTGGGGTGTATCTTTAGTACTAAGAACATCTTTAGATTTAAAGAATTCAATAGGTAAAAAAGGAATTTGTTCTAAGGTATGAACGGTATTTGGGTCGGTATTTAAATAGGAGCAGAAAGATTGGTATACTTGGTTATTATCGTATTGAAATTTAAATATACGTAATGCTTGGGTTAGAAAATCCTCTTCTGTTTGTATATTAAAAATAGCATTGTGCTCCATGTACTTAACCAATTATGGCAAAGGTACTGAACCAAATTATTTTAATGGTTTTGAGATGAGATTATGTGGGGTATTTATTTCACTACTAACTTACGGGTAATAGATTTTTCATTTTCGGTTACTTGAACCACATATACACCGGGAGATAATCTTGAGATATTCATTGCCTTTGAAGACAGTTTTTCGGTCAAAACCAATTCACCAAAAACATCATACACCCTAACTTCTTTGTTATGGTTCTTTTGTGTGGTTACATAAACAACATCAGCACTTGCAGGGTTTGGATATAATTTAAACCCGCTAATTTCATCGTTGCGTAGGTTGTTGATATCTATAGTGTCTTGGGCGTATAGACCAGCGGAGACTACCATAAATAGCATTAAGTAGATTTTCTTCATTTTGAATATTGATTTGGGATCAACACTGTAAAGGTATAGAGAAGTGTAGCTATAACACTGAAAATGTTGTGAAAGCTAAATTTATGTAGGTCAATGAAATAGGCGAGGTATTTCGTCGTAAATACGTGTAGTTAACCGATAACGGTCTTAAACAATTAAGTAGAAAAAAGTGATTGTAAGTTTACTCGATGAACGAGATTTAATATTTCGTAGGCTTGGCTCGAGGTTGTTTACTTAACGATTAACTTACGTGTACACATCTTGTTTTTTTCAAGAACACGTAAAACATAAACACCAGCATCTAAATCAGAAAGATTTAATTCTTTGCCTAAGATTGTGGTCTTCAATAGCAATGTTCCAAAAACATCATATATAAAGATTTCCTTTGGGGCGTTAAGGTTGGTAGAAATATAAACTTTACCTGAAGTAACCGGATTTGGATACATACTAAAACCATCAATGTCCCCATTACTTTGAGCACTTAGCCCATAGCTGAAAGAAATAAGGAAAAAGAAAATTATCAGGTAAAGGTGCTTCATATATAGCTGGTTACAATTGCTATGCCACAAATATAGGAATTTAACACTCTTTTGTATTTTTGTAAGACGAGATATTGTGAAAAGATCGATGAAATGCAAAATAATCGATGAAATGCACTATTTATGACCTTATCTACCTATTTTATTGGGTCTTTACTAGGCGTGTAGTCCAAAATTGTAAGAATATTTTTAATCAAAAAAGCCCGCATTTTGCGGGCTTTTTAAATTGTAATATTAAAATCATTAGAACTGGTAACTATATCCTAATGAAATTGCTTGGCCAGGATATCTAGAAGAATAAATTTGGTCTTCTGCACCAAAAGATTGGTAAACACTTTCAATATCATCATTGATGATGTTTTCAAACTTTAGGGTTATTTTACTGGAATTTTCTTTACCAAACTCTTTACTTAAATTCATTTTTAAGTTGTGGAAAGGTAGCGTGTAAACATCTGGAATATCACCGTTACCTACAATCTCTAAAGTTTTACCTTGAACATTGTAAACGATACCACCTTGCCAGCCATTATCGCGATTTGAGTAATCGAAACCAACATTTAATAGTAAAGGAGACTGCCCTTGTAATTGTCTAGTGTCATCTAATGTTTCACCGGTTCTTAAGTTATCTATTCTAGCAGCTTCTTCATCTTCACTGTATGTTTGCTGAGATTCAATGACAGAAATGTTAGCATTAAAATTGAAATTTTCCCAACCTGGTATAAAGCCCATATTTCTTCTGTATTCTAGTTCTGCACCAAATACTTTAGCATCGCCCAAGTTTAAAGGAATAAATTGACCTCTAGCTTCTCTAATAAAAGTAAGTTCAATAGGGTCATCAAAAGTTTTAGCAAAACCACTAATTGCAAAGAAGTTAGTGCCTTCTCCATAAGCTTCAAATCTTACATCGTAATTATTAATGTACGTAGGTTTTATATCAATATTACCGATAAAGAATGTACTTGATACAGGGTCAAAAATTTGCGCGTTAGATGCTTCTTTAAAAGAAGGTCTTGCTGTAGTACTAGAGAATGATGCTCTTATTTTCTTATTAGCATCTTCGTTTAATTCGTATATGAAGTTGGCAGAAGGAAAAAAATCAGCCTTATCTAAAATTGTTTGATTATCAAACACTTCACCATCTTGATTTTCACCTGTGTAACGAAGATCAAATTTTTCAAATCGTACACCAACAATTGCATTAAATCTATCAGATAGTTTAAATTCATCTCCAACATAACCAGCGCCAACAGTAATTTGAGAGTTAAAGGAATCTGAGATGTTAGAGTCTCTTCTTACATACGTACCTTCTCTTGTGTCTGGGTTGTAGATATTTTCAGGAGCCAAAATTAAATCGGCATTACCTTCAAAGTTTAAGCTAAAGTTTCCTGCTTGTGATTGCACAGGTGTTGAAAATTGATTTACAACAAAGTCTCTTTCCTTAATAGTAAATGCACCACCAAATTTAAGTTTTGCATCTCTGCCAAATAATTGATGCTTTCTTGTAAGGTCTAATTTACTAGCTACATTGTATTCTTCTAAATCTCTCCAAATTCTACTAGGATCTCCAGATTCACTTGGTGAAATGGTAAAGTTTCCAGTTTCTGGCTCAAATCTAAACGGTGTTGTTCTTAGATCTTTATCGTAGATTTTAGAAAATGTAGGAGATACTTTCCAAGAAATTTTCCAAGACGCATCTTCGTTTGTGTGCTCACCATTTAATAATATGTTAGTGATAGAACGTTGTGTGTACGTTAATACATCTTTGAAAATGGTGTTAGAGTTTACGTTAAAATTGTCTTGTCTAATGTATGAAGCGCCAGATTCTCCATTTTGTATATGTAATACATTTAACTTGTATTTAGACTGCAAGCTTTTTAATGAAATACCTGCAAGACCGCTAATAAGTACATTATTGACTCCTATGTTTCCAGATTGTGTTCTATCATCAGTTAATTCAAGAACAGATTTGTCTTGATCTTGTTTTCTAAATACTTGTCCGCTAACAGCATCTTCATAGAATTCAGTACTGTTCTTATATGTAAGAGAGGCTAAATAGCCTATCTTTTTAGTTCCATCTTCATTAAGATTGTATTGGTTGCCAGCGGTAAAACCAATATTAAAATCTGCACCACTTTGTTTTTCAAGTGCTTTAAGGTTTGGCTCCAACAATCTTGTTAACGCAGCAGACCTATTACCATCAACAACCGGTAAAGGAGTTTCTATATTTTGTGGAATAGCTAAATCTCTTTGTCCATTATCAAAACCTAAAGCATCTGTTGAGCTACCATCATAACTAAGGTAATTGTTCTTAAAGTGCATGCTAGAATTATAACCTAACCCAGCAGAGAAGCTATATTCTGCTCTTGACGGGAAATCTTTAGTTACAATATCAACAACACCGCCTGTAAAATCCGCAGGCTGATCTGCAGTTGCAGACTTAACAACAATAATATTATCTAATATATTGGTAGGGAAAATATCTAATTGAAGTGTGTTTCTATCTGGATCAAGACCAGGTACATCTACACCATTTAATATAGACTTAGTATAACGGTCACCTAATCCACGTACATAAACGAATTTACCGCCTTGTACAGATACACCAGGTACAGATTTAATAGCACTAGCAATATCGCTAGCACCAGATTTTTTTATGCTTTGTATAGATAAACCATCTAATAATGCTACCGAATTTTTTTGAAGATTTAATACGGAAGCTTCTGTGTTTTTACTAACAGTTGTAGTAACTACCACTTCGTCTAATGCATTAGCAAGTGGATTTAAGGTAATATCTATTATTTGTTCTGCTCCAGGTGCAACCACTACTTCGGCTACTTCTTTTGTTTCGTATCCTAAATACGAAAAAGTAACGGTGTAGGTGCCAGGCTCTACGTCTAGAACATATTTTCCATCAAAATCTGATGTAGTTCCTTTTGTAGTTCCTTTAATAAGAATGTTAGCAAAAGGGAGAACGTCATTAAATTCACCATCGTTCACTGTTCCAGAGATAATACCTTCTTGTGCAGATATAATCTGAGTGGAAAAGGTGATAAGTAAAATTAATAATAACTTGAGTTTCATAAGTAATGAATTGAAAATGTTAAAAAGAAATAAATTGCTCGCCTAAAAATTATCTTAGGACGAGCAATTATAATGTGTAATTATTTATTTGTATTTAAAATTAGAAACCTAAGCTAGCTTTAGTGTTAGCGTAAGTCCAAGAAAAAGCAGATGTGTCAGCACCAATAGTACCTTCAGTTACTGCAGTTGAAAAAGTTGCAGCATCAGCTTCAAAAGTAGTACTGTCTGTAGTATCATTAAATATTTCAGAAGAAGCAGTAACACCTTCTGGTAATACAATTTCCCAGTTAGTAAATACTAATGAACCTGCAGTATAATTAGCGGCAACACCTTCGTTGTCTAATTCAACATCTGACAGTTGTAAGTCAGTGCCTACTCCTGTGAAATTAGTTACTAGTATATTGTTGCTTGTACCTTGTGCATTAGAACGGTAATCTGCGATTTCACCATTCTCAACATTGTTGTTAAGACCAATTAAAGTAGCATTTGTTAAAGTAAAGCCACCTTGTAAAGAACCTTCTGGACCATCAATTTCTAAAGCGTGATCAGAAATACCACCTTGTACAATTACTGCATTGTATATTATACCAGAGTAAGCTTGGTCAATATCAAGAGCATCATCACCTTGTGCCCATACGAATAAGTTAGTCGCGTTTACGCTTCCACCAAAGAATTCAACACCATCATCAACATTACCAACAACTTCAATGTTGTCAACAGTTGTTCCAGTACCAACAGCACCTAAAGTAAGTCCGTTAATTTCGTTTCCTTCACCAATTAAGGCACCACCATGACGAA
Organism: Maribacter sp.; assembly: GCF_039968975.1. Taxonomy (GTDB): domain Bacteria; phylum Bacteroidota; class Bacteroidia; order Flavobacteriales; family Flavobacteriaceae; genus Maribacter. Next base: position 14,085 of record NZ_JBDVOT010000137.1, read on the forward strand.
TAGAGATGTACTGTAAAGTACCAGAATCATCAGCAGCATCAGAACCACCATATAATCCTTTATCACCGTCAGTATCTGTAGGAACACCTTCAATTTGAGCAGATTCAGCATCGCCATCAAAAGAGGCAGGTGCGTTACCTAATACGATTAAACCACCCCAAAGACCACGATCGTTTTGGTCAAGGTTAGTACCAGCAGTTTCTCCTATTTCAATATTGTCAGCAGAAGAAGTAAAAATAATTGGTGCTGTAGCAGTACCTACAGCTTCTATTTTACTACCTCTTGTTACGATTAGTACAGAAGCATTAACACCTGATCCAGCGTTTGCTTTTATAATTGTACCTGGTTCAATAGTAAGTGTAGCGCCTTCAGTAACGAATACTCTACCATCTAAAGTAACAATCTTATCAGCGGTCCATGTAGCATCTGTTGTAATGTCTTCATTAACTGTAATTGTTGTTTCCACTTCAGTTTCAGTAGTAACCGTATCAACAACAATAACTTCTTTTTCAATTTCAACAACTGTTTCTTTTTCACAAGATGCTGCAGCGATAATAGCAGTTACTGTAGCAAGTGACCAAATAATTTTTTTCATCTTTTCTTTTTAAATTTATTAATTGAACTAGGTTGGTAATCGTGTTCTAAAAAATTACAATTTTATTGCACCGCAAAGAAAGAGACATGTTGTAATGTTCGGGTTAGCTACATGTTAAACATTTATTTTGTTAATGTTATGTAAACGTTACTACATTAAATCAATGTTAAGTGACGTTTCAGTAATAGTATTATCTTTACTTTTGAGCGAATCAATCTAATTTGAAAACCATGAAAAAGAAGGACATTAAGATACTCTTAGTTGATGATGAACCAGATATTCTAGAGATAGTGGCCTATAATTTATCTGCCGAAGGGTATGATGTATATACTGCCAAAAATGGTGCCGATGGTGTCGCTAAGGCAAAAAAGAAAATGCCACATCTTATTATATTAGATGTAATGATGCCCGAGATGGATGGTATTGAGGCATGTGAAATTCTTAGAAGAACTCCAGGTATGGAGAATACCGTTATTACTTTTTTAACGGCAAGAGGTGAAGATTATTCTCAGGTAGCCGGTTTTGATGCGGGTGCAGATGATTATATCACAAAGCCTATTAAACCAAAAGTATTGGTGAGTAAGGTAAATGCACTTTTAAGACGTGTTAAAAATGATGAGAACGCTCAAGAAGATATTACCAAAGTAGGAGATATCGTTATTAATAGAGAAGAGTATAAAATCATAAAAAAGGGGAAAGAAATTATTCTGCCAAGAAAAGAATTTGAACTTTTGGCGCTATTGACTTCTAAGCCTAGCAAGGTTTTTAAAAGAGAAGTGATTCTTGATAAGGTTTGGGGTAATGAAGTGGTTGTTGGTGGTCGTACCATAGACGTACATATTAGAAAGCTTCGTGAAAAAATAGGTGAAGACCATTTTAAAACCGTAAAGGGAGTAGGATATAAGTTTGTACTCTAAATGGCAGCTAAAGTATATTCAAGAAAGTCATATCGTTTTGCGTTTCGATCATCGCTATATATTGTAATCATAGGCATTGCTGTGCTAGCGTTATTACAATGGCAATTTAGTACCATAAATTGGGGTATTCTGTTATTTGCAGCGCTGTTCTTTTTTATAATTTCTTTTATCACCTTACAATTAAGAATAGAAAAATTTATTTACAAGCGAATTAAGAAAATTTACGATGATGTAGAATTGTTAGAATCTAGTACAATACCCTCTTATCCTGTTACTACAGATATGAGAACCTTAACGCAGGAGATAGAAAAATTTGCGAAGGATAAGAAAATAGAAATCGACACCTTAAAAATTCGTGAAGAGTACCGTAAAGATTTTTTAGGTAATGTTTCTCATGAATTAAAGACACCATTATTTACCGTACAGGGTTATATAGAAACTTTGTTGGATGGTGCAATGGAGGATAAGAATATTCGTAAAAAATACCTTACTCGCGCCAACAAAGCGGTAGATCGATTAATCTATATTGTAAAAGATTTAGACTTGATCACAAAACTGGAAGTTGGCGATCTTAACCTTGAAAAGTACTCTTTTGATGTTATTGATTTGATCCAAAGTGTATTTGACCTTTTGGAGATGAAAGCGGCAAAGAAGAACATAACGCTAACTTTTGATATGGAATATGTGGATCCCATATTCGTTTATGCCGATAAAGAAAAGATTCAGCAAGTGCTGACCAATTTGTTGGTCAATTCCATCAAATACGGAAATGACAACGGGACCACAGAGGTAAGTGTAGAAGATTTGGTGAAAAACAAGGTCATTGTCAGGGTCACCGATAACGGCGAGGGTATACCTGCCGTGCACATTCCTAGACTTTTTGAGCGTTTTTACAGGGTAGATCAAAGTGGTAGCCGTCGTGAGGGTGGTTCTGGTTTAGGACTTGCAATAGTAAAACACGTGATAGAAGCACATGGAGAAAAAATTTATGTAGAAAGTGCAGTAGAGGTAGGATCCGAGTTTTCTTTTACGCTAGAGAAAAGTATCGTTCAAATAGAGGAAGTACAATAATCGCTAACCCTCTCTTTTTTCTTAGATTTGCCGCAGTTTAGATGAGATAATTGTGGGAAGTAAGAATAAATTAAAAAGATTTCAGGAAAACGAGACGTTTTCAAACGTAATTCAACCAACAAGAGAAGAAGTGGTAGGCGGTTTTCCGTTGAAAGGAAAATGGAATACACACTTTAAAAACGATAATCCTATTGTCTTAGAATTGGGTTGTGGCAAAGGAGAGTATACCGTTGGGTTGGCAAAGAAATTTTCGAATAAGAATTTTATTGGTATAGATATTAAAGGCGCCCGTTTTTGGAAAGGGGCAAAAGAAGCCATTGAAGAAGAATTACCTAATGTTTGTTTTATAAGAACTCAAATAGAATTGGTAGATCACCTCTTTGGAAAAGAAGAAGTTTCAGAAATTTGGATAACGTTCCCTGATCCACAGATAAAATATAAACGTACCAAACACCGTATGACTAACGCGGTATTTTTAGAACGCTATAAACAAGTACTAAAACCTGATGGTACCGTAAATCTAAAAACAGATAGCGAGTTTATGCACGGGTATACCTTGGGCTTGTTACACGGTCTTGGTTTAGAAGTACTGTATGCAAATCATGATGTATATAAGAATGAAGGTAGTCCAAAAGAGGTTTTGGAAATACAGACTTTCTATGAAAATCAGTATCTTGAAAAGGGAAAACCTATTACTTTTATTAGGTTCAAGGTAAACTGATTCAATGCAACAACTGCCAATCTTATTTGTATTTACCTTTGGTGCCGCTTTTTTAGCATCCTTACCGCCAGGACTCCTTAATTTAAATGCTGCGAAAACCAGTGTGGAAAAAGGAAAAACAAACGGTTTGATCTTTGCTTTAGGTGTTGCACTAGCAGTTATGTTGCAAACCTACATTGCTGTACGCATTGCAAAATTAATTTCAAGAAACCAGCATGTAGTTGAAATACTGTTACAATTGGCATTGGTCATTTTTTTTGTTTTGGCAATCGTATTTTTTTTAAAAGGCAAAAAACATGAGAACAAACCATTGGTGCTTGTAGAGACCAAAAAACGAAATAGTTTTTCTAAAGGAATTTTTTTGGCGCTGATCAATTTATTGGCAATTCCATACTATAGTGGTTTAAACACTGTTTTTCATTCTCAGGGCATCATGAGCTATAGAATTATAGATGAGGTGTTATTTATACTTGCAGCCGGCAGTGGTACTTTTCTTGCCATGTATCTTTATGTTATATATTTTAATAAATGGGAACACAAAACAACCTCTTTTTCTAAGAACAGTAATTTTATTTTAAGCGGATTGATGGTGTTGTTGTTCGTAATTACCGCTTTTAGATTGTACAATTAAACCAAGGAGTAAAATGAAACCTGAAAATGAGAATTTCTTTGAAAGAGTATATCAGGTAGCACGGTTAATTCCTGAAGGGCGCGTAACATCTTACGGGGCAATTGCCAAATATTTAGGTGCGGCGCGTAGTGCAAGAATGGTAGGCTGGGCAATGAACGCATCACATAATATGGATGATATTCCTGCACATAGAGTGGTCAACAAAGCCGGATTATTAACCGGTAAACATCATTTTGACGGTACAAACCTAATGCAACAATTATTAGAGGCCGAGGGGGTGATCATAAAAGAACTTCAAATTGTAAATCTTGAAAAATACTTTTGGGATCCCTTTACAGAACTTAAAGCAGAATTATAGTACTACTGAAAAGTAAGTGTAAACGTAGTTTTTTCGTTTGATGTTACACGAATAGATCCACCATGCATTCTCATAATTTGCTTGCTTAAGCTAAGCCCAATACCAGTACCAGTGCTTTTAGTGGTGAAAAATGGCACAAAAACTTCATCTAGCATTTCAGGAGAAATTCCCGGTCCGTTATCGGTTACCGTAATAAACTTTTTTTCTTGGTTACCTATACCTGCTTTTATGACGATGCTGCCCTCATCTTGTCCTTCCAATGCCTGTTGGGCATTTTTACCAAGGTTTAAAAGTATTTGTGTAAGTTGTTTTTCATCAATATAAAGCTCCAGATTCTCGGGCTCAGATGCTACTTCTAAAGTAATATTGTGACCATTGGTGTATTCTTGTAATAACAGGCGTACTCTTTCTAAAATTTTGGTTGCAGGAATTAATTCCCTGTCTGGGTCTGGTACACTTAAAAAGGTTCTATATGATTGTACAAAACTCATTAAATCATTTCCTTGTTCTTTTATAACTTCTAAACCTTTGGCAGAATTTTTAATCTGCAGTTCACCAAATTCTTCTGGAGTAGAAAGTTCGTCTCCTTTTTTAAAGTATTTTAAAATAGATTCGGATATTGAAGTAATTGGTGTAATGGTATTCATGATTTCGTGGGTAAGCACTCTAATCAACTTTGCCCAAGAATCAGTTTCTCTATCATCTAGTTCTTTTTGTATATCATGGATTACAACCAATAACAGTTGTTTTCCTTCAATAGAAATAGGCGTGCATTTTAAGGTGAGTTCTTTTTTGCCGCGTTCATTGCCTAAAGAGTAAATGGTACTTGGAAAAGGTTCAAGAGACTCAAATAAACCATAAAGTTTGGGGTCTATTTGTTTCAATTGCTTTACATGATTTAAAGGTCTGTAAATAAGTAGGTCTTGTACCGTAGGGTTGGCATATAAAATGTGCCCCTTGTCATTTACGGTGAATATGCCAATATCTGCTTGGCGTAAAATTTCTTGATAGTACTGTTCTTGTGCCTGTTTTTTTAAATGAATATCTTGAATCATGGTATTCAACATATTTAAGCTTTGGTTTAGTTCCTCAATAGATTTTACACTCAGTTTTTCTGGAAAACGTAAAGTGAAATCTTCATTTTTAATGGCATCAAAGAAGTACGCAATTTTTCTATTGGTCTGGTTCACGTAATGTATAAGTCCGTATGTCTGTCCTATAAAAACTAGGGCTAAAATTACACCAAGTAGATAGTGCTCTTTAGCAAATAAAAAAGCCGTAAGTAGGGCACATATAGCGATTAAAACTATCCTAAAAACCAGTTGGTAATAAATACTTTTGCTGACCATTACTTACTAGATTTTTTAAGTTTGTTGTATAAAGTCTGTCTAGAGATACCAAGCTGATCTGCTGCCGCACTATAATTGCCATCATGGTCGTGTAGTGCTTTGGTAATCATAACCAATTCCATTTCTTCCAATGTTTTTGGACCACCTTCTATACTAACAGATGTTTTGGTATCTAAAAGAAAATCGGCAGGTTTTAAAACATTTCCTTCAGAAAGTATCACGGCACGTTCCATGGTATGCAGAAGTTCCCTAACATTTCCTGGCCAAGGGTAGTTCATTAATTTCTCTTGTGCGGTCTGGTTTATTTTTAAATTGGGCTTACCATATTTATTGGCGAATTTTTTCAAGAAGAAATCAGATAGGACCAAAACGTCATTATCACGATCGCGTAGTGCGGGAACCTGTACTTGAATCGTATTAATTCTGTACAATAAATCTTCACGAAATAGTCCGTCGGCCACCATTTGTTCTAGATTGCAATTGGTGGCACATACCAATCTAATATCAACGGCAATAGGTTTGTTAGATCCCACACGAACCACCACTCTGTTTTGAATGACAGAAAGTAATTTTGCCTGCATTTGTAACGAGAGATTTCCTATTTCATCTAAGAACAGCGTTCCTCCGTTCGCAGCTTCAAACTTACCTGCTCTATCATCTTTGGCGTCTGTAAAGGAACCTTTTACGTGACCAAAAAGTTCACTTTCAAATAAATTCTCAGATATAGACCCCATATCTACCGAAATAAATACCTCATTATTTCTAGCGGATGATTTATGAAGTTCACGAGCAATGAGTTCTTTACCGGTACCATTTTCGCCGGTAACCAAAATATTAACATCGGTTTTAGCTACTTTTTGTACCAGATTTAAAACGCTGTTCAGTGCTTTGGAATTTCCTATAATGTAATTTGAATTCTGATTGATGACCTGTTTAAGGTTGCTTTCTTTCTGTTTTAAGTGCTGAACCTCTTTCTGAGATTTTCTAAGCTCGTATGCCGATTTTACGGTAGTTAACAATCGCTCGTTGTTCCAGGGTTTCAGGACAAAATCTGTAGCACCTTCCTTTATTGCTTCAACGGCAAGTTCAACAGCACCGTAGGCGGTCATCATGATAACCGATATATGCGATGCTTTCTTCTTTATCTCTCGTAGCCAATACAAACCCTCGTTACCGGTGTTCACTCCGGCAGAGAAATTCATGTCCAATAATATAATGTCGATCTCTTTTAGGTTAGGGAAAGACGTAAGTAGGTTGGGGTTAGAAATGGTTTGAACACTTTTATATTCAAACTGCAACAATATCTCTAAAGCGCTCAATACACTTTTGGTATCATCTACTACAAGTATTTTAGCATCTATCATGGTAACAATCTATTAACTCATTTAAATCTACACATAGCAATTTGTATTTTCATAGTAGTGTAAAAATATTTGACATTATCTGTACAACATTTTTACACTAAAAAAATATTCTATTCTTTTGAATGGTTGTAATAAACTGTAAATCAATAAATTAAATTTGTGGCACGCATATAGTATAAAGAATGGCATACCAATTAAGAAATGAACAGAAAATTTAAAATAACGACAATTTTACTACTTTCTATTTGGAGTTCTATAATGGCTCAAGATAGTTGGACGTTAGATGAATGCGTTGCTTTTGCATTAGAACATAATTTGCAGTTGAACGATTTTAAATATACCGATCAAGCTAATAGAGAAACGTATAGACAATCAGTTCGTAATTTATTACCATCGGTAAATGCTTCGTCAAGCTACCTTATTAATTATGGTAGAGCAGAAGATCCAAATACGGGTACATTCGTAAATCAAGATTTCTATTCTAACAATTATTCTTTAGAGTCATCCATTGATTTATTTCAGGGATTTCAAAAAATTAATGCAATTAAAGCTTCTAAGTTGTTGTACAAAGCAACACAGGAAGAAGTGTTGCAGCAAAAATATTTGTTAGCGTTTAGAGTGATGCAAGCCTTTTACGATATTCAGTTTTTTGAAGGATTGGTAGAGATATCTAAAGAACAACTAACAGTATCACAGTCTAATTACAACTTGGTAGAAAAACAGGTAGAATTAGGGTTGAAAGCTGGTGCTGATCTATATGAGGCAGAATCATTACTGTTAACCGATAAGTTGAACGTAACGCAAAGTAACAATCAATTGGCTTCGGCAAAGTTGACTTTGATTCAGGAAATGAATTTGGAGAATACTTCAGACATAACTATTCATAAAGACTTAGAAGAAATAGTATCTAAATTTAATAGCCAAGAAATAAAATCTGATTCTGTTTATACTGAAGCCCGGGAGTTTTTGCCACTAATAAAGGCGCAAGAATTTAGAACCAAAGCAGCTAAAAAACAAGTGGCAATTTCTAGAGGAAGGTTATACCCGTCCCTATCTTTCTTTGCTGGCATTGGCACAGGTTATTTTGAAACTACGAGAGATACTTTAGGCAATACGTTACCATTTAGACAACAGTTTAGAGATAACACATCGCAATATTTAGGCTTAAATTTAAATGTACCTATTAGTAATGGCTGGTCTGCAAGGTCACGTATAAAGCAATCTAAAATTGAAAAGCTACGAGCAGAAAATAATTTAAAGACTCAAGAACAAGAATTGTTTCAGACCATTCAACAGTTGGTGCAAGAGTATAATTCATTATTAGTAGAACTGGTACAGAGCAATCAAAAAATGGAAGCTCAGAACTTGGCTTTCACCATTGCACAAAAACGATATGAAAAAGGATTAATAAATGCCTTAGAACTTTTTACTGCCAAGAATTTATATGCCAGTGCACAAAATGAAAACTTACAGGTAAAACTGCGGTCAGAAATAAACAAGAGTACATTAGATTTTTACAGAGGCTTGCCAGTTTTCGATATCAATTAGAAATGGAGCTCTGAGATTAACGATTAACGAACAAAGAATAAACGATTACGATGGATATAAAATTAGAAAAGAAAAAAGGATTGAAGCCAAAACACTTCGGCTACATCGCATTGGGTGTATTACTGCTATTTGTTGGGTATCAACTATTATTTGCCAATTCTGTATCAACCT
>NZ_JBDVOT010000138.1:0-46474 GCF_039968975.1 Maribacter sp.
GGTACTACTTGACTTATTCAAGTCATTTGGATCGTACAAACTCTTTGCCGAAATAGGAGCGCCATAATGAATTGCAACTTCATCTGGAAAATGGGCTGCATGCTTATAATTGAACCCAACAGGGATTAAAAGAATATCTAATTCTGGATACAATTCAAAACTTCTAAATAGTATTCTCGTGAAACCCTTGCTCAATGGTCTTACTGATCGTCTAAGGTTATGGTTGGCCTCAGGAAATAAAAGCAAAGCATTGCCCTTACTCAAAATTTCAGCACATGAATTAAAAATGGCATCGTTATTAGCTAATTTATCTCTACCATCACGCATTCTATAAATAGGTAGCATTTGAAAATAAGAGAATACACGCTTTAAAAATTTACCTTTAAAAACATCTGATCGTGTTAGAAAGTAGGGCTTTCTATTACAGTCCGTTGCAATTAGCAGCACATCCATCAATGCACTTTGGTGGTTAGGCAAAAACATTACCGGCTTGTCTTTAGGAATTTGCTCTAACCCAGAAACAACTATAGTTTTATGATAACCATACAGACCGGTTTTCATCACAATCTTAACTAAGGAGTACAAAATACCACTCATACTATAGTTTCTTTTGTGACCGATTTTTTATTCCAAAAAGCAGCCAAAATTAAACCCGATACTATATGCCAAACACCCCAAAATGCAGCAAGAAGTGCCATCCCGCCTAATCCGTCAAAAAAAGTAAATATTAATAATAGACCTAAACCAGAATTTTGAATTCCCGTTTCAATGGTTATGGAGCGCAGACTATCTTCTGGAACATTAAACAATCGCCCAAGACTGTATCCTGTAGAAAATGCTATTATGTTATGAAGTAATACAATCCAAAAAACATATAATACATAATCTATAAAAATGACACGGTTATTATACAATGCTATAAATACCAAACATATAAAAAACACCAACGAAACTATCTTTAGTTTTTTTGCAATTTTAAATGCCAACCTTGGTTTTTTATAATTTACGTACATACCCATTAATAATGGCAAGCCCAACAACAGAAAAACTAGTTTGATCATCTCTAAGGGTGATATTAAAATATCTTGAATTAAACCTGCACTAGGCTCATATAACATTGACCAAAAATGAAAATTTAAGGGAGTCATAACAACAGCTAACATAGTAGCAATAGCGGTAAGACTTACAGACAACGCAGTATTAGCATTAGATAAGTAGGATATAAAGTTAGAAATATTGCCACCTGGGCAAGCCGCAACCATGAACATACCTAATGCTATACTTGGTAAAGGCTCAATTGCAAGTACCAATAAAAAGGTCAACGCTGGCAATAGAACAAATTGGCTTGTTAAACCCAACAACAATGCTTTGGGCTTTTGCCATAGTGGTTTAAAATCTGCAACTGAAATCTCTAGAGCTACCCCAAACATAACCAAACTTAAAACAAGGTTCATAATCCAAAGTGAACCCGAATCAAAATTAATATGAATAGTATCTAAAATATTATCAGTCAAAAATTTAAGAAATTTTTAATCCATTTGGCACTTTCATTTGTGGCTGAAGTAGTACCACTGAACTGTTTTCTACAGCCCCCAAGATAAGACATTCACTCATAAAATTGGCAATTTGTTTTTCAGGAAAATTGACGACGGCCGTAACTTGTAGTCCGATAAGGTTTTCTTTTTCATACTTTTCCGTTATTTGGGCAGATGTTTTTTTAATTCCAATTTCATCACCAAAATCAACATGTAACTTATATGATGGATTTCTAGCCTCTGGAAAATCAAGCACATCTATGATAGTACCCACTCTCATGTCAATTTTACTGAAATCTTGCCAAGTAATCGTATCTTTCATTAGCTCAATTTAAGCTTTTCTATCATATCTTTCGGTACATTACCTGCATACATTCCATACGCATCTACCAATAGCCCCTTTTCACCAGTACTAGTTTCAATAACATATAAAATGGTATTATCATCTGGATTACTCATACCTTCAAAGCGATAAAATTTTACCACTTCTAATTCTGTAGCAGAATGTATACTATTTTTGCTCTTATTTTCTACACCAGCATCGCACAAGTTAAAATCTTCAGTGTAACCCTCATCTTGCAGTGCTTTAATTGCTTTCGATAAAGAAATATATGATTTTTCCATTTTTGAAATATTTTAGAGGTTCTTGAATAGCGTAAAGAAAAGACAAGCTTAATATAATCCTTAACTTAGTACCATAAATTATTAGTTGATATGGCAAGAACAGAAAGCAAAATGTTAGCATTGGGCACCGTAGCTCCAGAATTTAGTCTACTAGATACTGTAAGTAAAAAAACCATGAATTTGCACTCTTTAAACGGTCATAAAGGCACGCTAATCATGTTTATCTGTAACCATTGCCCTTTTGTAATTCATGTAAATCCAGAAATCACCAAAATGGCTATTGAATATCAAAAGAAGGGAATTCACTTTATCGCTATTTCAAGCAATGATGTTGAAAACTACCCAGAAGATGGTCCACATTATATGAGGATAAAGGCTAAAGCTGAAAATTACACATTTCCGTATCTATATGACGAAGACCAATCTATTGCAAAAAAATATGATGCTGCTTGTACACCAGACTTTTTTCTTTTTGATGGAGATTTAAAATTAGTGTATCGTGGTCAGCTAGATAATTCTAGACCAGGTAATGGTTTATCGCTAACCGGCAAAGACCTAAGAAATGCAATTGAAAATCTTTTAAAAGATGAAGAAATAGATCCTAATCAAAAACCTAGTATTGGTTGCAATATTAAATGGAAATCTAACAACTAATAATAGTCATAAAATTAACGATGAAGAACCATATTCAGTTTGACCTACTGAAACCTGAACTTTACAATAAATACATTGAAATAGGCACAAACGCTTATAATCAACATTATACACATCTTTGGCCCAATGGCGACACTAGCACCTATATAAAAAATAGTTTTACCAAAAAGGTCTTGCTAGATGAAGAAAAAGACCAGAATACCCTACTATACCTAATAAAGATCGATTCTGCATATGTTGGTTTGTTGAAAATCACTTTACACAAACAAGTACAAGAATATAGCAAAACTGATGCCCTATATCTTGACAAAATCTATATTCTTAATGAATTTTCAGGAAAAGGTATAGGTACAAAAAGTCTACGGTTCGTTAAGAAAATAGCTAATGAACACTCTAAAAAAGTAATCTTTTTGGAATCTATGCAGAAAGGGTTGGCACTACCCTTTTACCTATCAAATTTATTTATAATCGTAGCCAATACTCAAGTACCCTTCAATAATGTTTTAGAAGAGGAAAAACCGATGTACTTATTAAGAAAAAAATTATAAAATCGCTACCAGCCTTTTCGCTCAGCAAGATTTTTTATATGAGTAAAATGATGGTTTCCATGCCATGCATACTTACCTATATTTTTAGCTACAGACACATTAACATTCCCTTCTGGGTGAATATAATTTCTCTTTAAGTCTTCTGGAGTTAACCCTTCGCACATATAAACCAATTTAGCATGTAACGCCGTTAAATAAGAAAGTGAAAGAGTTATAGGTGCTGTTTTAGCATCAATAAGTTCACTCCATAATTTTTCTTTATAAACCTTAACAAGTGGTCTATTCTCTGTCAACGCCCATTTAAAACGGGTATAACTATGGTGATGACTATCTGCTATATGATGAATTACTTGCCTTACCGTCCAGCCACCTTCACGATAGGGCGTTTCTAATTGAGCTTCAGAAAAATCACTAACCAAATCAATTAACCGTTGCGGTAATGTTTCTATCGCAGTTATCCATTGCTTTATATCCTCATCAGAGATATTATCAGGATATGCAAAATGCCCTATCGGGTACCGTAATTTTTCTAAATCTTCCATAAACTAAAAGTAGAAATTTTAATAGACTTTTAACCCAAAAACTTTAGACTTAGCTAATTAATCTACTAATTTTATAGGATATAAAATTAAACACATAAAAATATATCAATATGGCAACAATACGTTTGGGTGACAAAGCACCTAATTTTACGGCAGATAGCTCAATGGGAACCATCAACTTTTACGATTACTTAGGTGATAGTTGGGGAATCTTGTTTTCTCACCCGGCAGATTTTACTCCGGTTTGTACAACAGAATTAGGCACCGCAGCCAAATTCAAAGATGAATTTGACAAGCGCAATGTAAAAATGATAGCACTAAGTGTTGATGGCGCAGCTTCACATGCTGAATGGATAAAAGACATTAACGAAGTACAAAATACAGTAGTAAATTTTCCAATTATTGCAGATGAGGATAAAAAAGTATCTGATTTATATGATATGATTCACCCAAATGCAGACAATAATCTTACGGTTCGTTCTGTATTTATTATTGCACCAGATAAAACTGTGAAACTTACATTAACTTACCCGGCATCTACCGGAAGAAACTTTTACGAGTTATTAAGAGTAGTAGATTCCTTACAACTTACAGCAAATCATAAAGTGGCAACACCAGCAAATTGGGAACATGGCAACGATGTTGTAGTTAGTCCGGCTATATCAACCGATGATGCAAAAGGCATATTTTCAAAAGGAGTTACAGAGGTAAAACCTTATTTAAGAATGACTCCAGACCCTACAGCATAGCCTTAAAAACAAGTTCATACTCAATACATTAGAATAAATTTGTTAACTATAAGATAACCTACAAGATTTTAAGTTTTTTAACAAAAAAAAACTATCTTCGCTCTTTAATTAATATTTAATTTTTCTATTATGAGTAAAGGAACAGTAAAATTCTTCAATGATTCTAAAGGTTACGGATTTATCACTGAAGATGGTTCAAACGAAGATCATTTTGTACACATTTCTGGCTTAATCGATGAAGTTCGTGAAGGTGATGTTGTAGAATTTGAACTACAACAAGGTAAAAAAGGATTAAACGCCGTTAATGTGAAAGTAATTGACTAGGTAAAGATTTAACTTTTTTATAGTTTAAGACCCGGACCAATTGGTTCGGGTTTTTTTATGCTTTATTTTTTTAAAAAAATTGTTCAACCTAACGCAACCTTTTATATAAATACATATCTATTGATTAAACAATAATGGTTCCCCGACCTTAACCATGTATTTATGACCACATTTTTGACCGTATTTTTAGTTTTGATGGTAGTCAACGTTATTTTGCTTTTAGGCAGTTTCGTTACTCGTAAAAAGTAAACATAAAAAAAACACCCATATCTATATGATACAGGTGTTTCATTATTCTTATAAAGTCTTTAGACTTTAACCAACTTTCATTAATTCTACATCAAAAATTAATGTAGCATTTGGTGGTATTACACCTCCTGCACCAGCTGATCCATATGCTAAATCAGAAGGAATTACAAAACGTGCTTTATCACCAACTTGTAATAGAGAAATACCTTCATCCCAACCTGGAATAACCTGACCTATGCCTAATTGAAAATCTATAGGAGAGTTGCGCTTGTAAGATGAGTCAAATACTTGACCATTTAAAAGGGAACCTTCATAGTGTACAGAAACTTTTTCACCTTTAACAGCTTTAGCCCCATCACCTTTCTGAATCATTTTATAACGAAGTCCAGAAGGCGTAGAATCAAATCCTGCTGCTACTTTATCAAGTTCAGCTTCTTGCTGTGCTTTTTCTGCTGCCAATCTTGCTTCACCCGAAGCATTGAAATCTTCAAAGGCTTTTACAGCATCCCACTTCTGTGCAGCATCACCAACTCTAACTATTTCTAAAGATTCAATAACATCATCTTGAGCTATAGCATCTACAACTTCTTGACCAGATTCAACATGACCAAAAATAGTATGCTTATTATCTAACCAAGGTGTTGGTACATGAGTAATAAAAAACTGACTACCATTAGTACCAGGACCAGAGTTGGCCATTGATAGTATACCAGGAGCATCATGCTTTAATTCTGGGTGAAATTCATCATCAAATTTATAACCGGCATCACCAGTTCCTCTACCTTGAGGACAGCCACCTTGAATCATAAAATCTGGAATAACCCTATGAAATTTTAAACCATTGTAATAAGGTTCTCCTTTACCCTTGGCACTATTTTCTTTATCTCCTTCAGCTAAGGCAACAAAGTTACCTACAGTACCAGGTGTTTTATCGTGAGTTAATTTTACTAGTATTTCGCCTTTGTTTGTATTGAACTTGGCGTAAATTCCGTCTTCCATTTTATTTTTTTTAGTATCCGGCAAAGGTAAAGAAATTTAACGGTTTGTACATTTCATCCCCTTCAAAAGCATAAATTGATTCATGAACTATTGTAATCGAAATAACAGGAATTAAAATCCGTACTTATCTACTAGATATATTAAACTTGCCATAGATGCCGCCCCTAATTGAAGCTCTCTTTTATTCACATGCTCAAACGTATCGTTCTCTGCGTGATGGTGGTCAAAATATCGTTGAGAATCTGGTCTTAAACCTGCCAATACCAAACCTTCGTTTTTTAAAGGACCAATGTCAGCTCCACTAAAACCTTTTTCAAAATAATGAACTAAGTACGGTTTAAAAAGACTTTTCCATTCCAGTACTTTCTCAAAATCCTTGTCAGAACTTTCAAAAGTAAATCCGCGAGGAGAAAATCCGCCAGAATCACTTTCTAAAGCAAAAATGTGCTTTTCATTCTTGGCACTTGCAATTTCCGCATACTTTTTACCACCTCTTAAACCATTTTCCTCATTCATAAATAGAACGACCCTTACCGTACGTTTTGGCTTATAACCTGTTTTCTTAAATAAATTTAAGACCTCCATGCTTTGAACACAACCTGCACCATCATCATGAGAACCATCACCTAGATCCCAAGAATCTAAATGACCACCAACAACGATTACCTCTTCTGGATTTGTTGTTCCCCTAATCTCCCCAATAACATTATAAGATTCTACATCATTGAACTGTTTACAATTCTGTTTGAAATAAAATTTAATAGCAGGATTCAATTTTAAAGAAGTACTTAATAATTCTGCAGCATTGGTACTAATTGCCGCAGCAGGAATTCTTTCTGATACCGGCTGCTCTCCGTAATTCATAGACCCCGTATGTGGATAATCGTCTAAACGAAGATTCATTGAACGTACAATTACACCTACAGCACCAAATTCAGAAGCCTCTAAAGCACCGGCATAACGCTGATCTACACAATTAGAATAAGCAGTAAACGTGTTGATTTGGGTAGCGTCCATAGGTTTATTAAAAAACACTATTTTACCCTGAATTTTATCTCTGCCAAGCGCCGCTAGTTGCTCTATACCCTGAACTTCAATAATATTCGCTTTTACACCATTGGGCGAAGTAGCTACAGAACCACCTATAGCACAAATAGGTACATTAGTAGTAGTACCAGGCAATGTTTCAAAATAAGCAAATTCAGGAGTTCCCCTTACCCACTTAGGCACCATAACCGGTTGCAACCAAACTTTATCGACACCTAAAGAATCTAATTGAGCTTTTGTATAATCAACAGCCTGTTGTGCTTGAATAGATCCAGATAGCCGCCCACCAATCTGATTAGACAGGTAGTTTAACCAATCATAACCATCACCTTCTGTTAAAGCAGTGTCATAAAGTTTCTTTATCTGTTCTTCATCCGCATTTTGTGAAATCCCCACATATGCAAAAGCAACAACAAAAAATATAGCTAGTTTACTTTTCACTTTGTAATTGTTCTTCATAGCTGTCTAAATTAGCCATTATTTTTTCGCTCAACATAGGCTCTTTGATATCTTTGTATTTTTTTAACGATTCTAATAGTATAGACGCTACAATTATTCGTGTTGCCTTTTTATTATCTGCAGGCACTGCAAACCATGGTGCATGATCATGAGTGGTTTTAGCAATTGCTTCTTCATAGCAATTTTGATACGTGTCCCACAACTTTCGTTCTTTTAAATCTCCTGGAGAAAATTTCCAATGTTTTTCTTTTAGAGCTAATCTTCTCAATAAACGTTGGCGTTGTTCTTCTTTTGACAGATTCAGAAAAAATTTAAATATTAAGGTCCCATTTTCTGCTAGGTGCCGCTCAAAGTCATTTATTTGTTCAAACCTTTTATCCCAAAATTTTTGATCTATATCTTCAACTGAGTGTATGCCGGGTATATGCTCGTTTAAAATATATTCTGGATGTACCCTTGTCACCAAAACATTTTCATAATGGGTTCTATTGAACACTCCAAACTTACCTTTTGCCGGTAGTACTAAATAATGGCGCCATAGATAATTATGACTTAACTCTAACTCTGTAGGAACTTTAAAGCTATGTACCTCTACCCCACTTACATTAAAATCCTTAAACACCTCACGTATTAAACTATCTTTACCTGCAGTGTCCATACCTTGTAGACAAACAAGAATACTATATTTTCCATGGGCGTAAATGGTATCTTGAAACTCACCAAGTTCTCTTCTAATTTTTGACAATTCTTTTTTAAGCTCTTTATCAGACTTCCCAAAATCTTCAAAAGTCTCATTATCAGCTATTTTAAAATTTTTATTGGTCCTATAATTGTCTACTTTTATTTTATCCATTCTGAAATATAAAATTTAATATTAATGATTACTAATTCGTTATTAAAAGATAAGTAATACATTTCTTACACATTCAGTTAATCGTGATTGATGTGTATTGTATCGAAAATAATATTTTCAACAAGATAAAGCATCTAAATTTATCCGTGTAAGTTCCCAAATCTTACACCTAAAATACCTACTTATGAAGAAAAACATCTTTTTTTTCTGTGCAATCGTACTTCTGTCTCTATCATCATTCGGTATGAACGTTGAGTGTGAATATGCTAATTCTAACATGGGTTATGCCAAATCTCAAATAGACGCTGCACTGCATACACAAGATATAAACCAAGCTCGTTTTTATGCATATAAAGCATTAAGTGCATTAGAAAAATCTAAAAACCAGTTAAATATTTGTGGCTGTAAATTAGCAAAAGAAAGTATGTTAGAAAATATGGAAGTGTTATCACTTGCCACAAAGTCAACTACATTAGAAGGTACACTGAGTTATTTAAATAGATCTATTGAATTAACCAATAATACCATATTAATATTAGAATCTCACGAAACTCACGAAAGTGCATATGATAACGACGCACTTTCTGTAAATACTAATTCTTCTACAACCACTACTTCAACTAAAAAAATCACTAAGAAAAAGGACCTGTTTAAAACTATAGATTCTTCTTTAGAAAAATATCGTATTTCATTAGATAAGGTTGTTCAAAGTGTGAATTGCAAAGACGCCACTGCTTTTGCAACTAAGATTTTTGAGGAATGTGAAGCACAATTATTAAAATCGGATATCTCTGAAGGTAGCAAATATTACAATCTGCGTACTAAAGAGATAACTCAAGAAGCTTTAAATAAAATCGGCGATTGTTCTGCTAAAAAGTAAATAAAAAGTCTACTTACTAGCAAACAATTTTACATCATCTTCTGATACTTCTTGACCACCAAGAATAATCAGTCTTTCAACAACATTTCTTAGTTCTCTAATATTCCCGGTCCAATCATAAGCTTTCAAAAGCTTAATTGCTTTGTCAGAAAAAGTTTTACCTGCCATACCCTGTTCGGCCGCAATCTTTTTAGTAAAATGTTCTATTAATAGAGGTATATCATCTCTTCTATCATTTAAGCTAGGTACCTTTATAAGTATAACCGCTAGTCTGTGGTACAGATCCTCTCTAAAGTTGCCTTCCTCAATTTCCTTCTTTAAATCTTTGTTAGTAGCAGCAAGTACACGAACATCAACTTTTATATCTTTATCTGTACCTACACGCGATATTTTGCTTTCTTGAAGCGCTCTTAACACTTTTGCTTGAGCTGAAAGACTCATATCACCTATTTCATCTAAGAATATAGTTCCTTTATTGGCAGCTTCAAACTTACCGGCTCTATCTTTAACAGCAGATGTAAAAGCTCCCTTTACGTGACCAAAAAGTTCACTTTCTATTAATTCTGATGGTATTGCCGCACAGTTTACTTCAATAAAAGAAGCTGAACTTCTTGTACTCTTTTCATGTAGCCAATGTGCTACTAGTTCTTTACCTGTACCGTTAGACCCCGTTATCAATACACGTGCATCGGTAGGTGCTACTTTCTCAATCATATCTTTGATCGTACCTATTTCGCTACTCTCACCAATCATTTCGTAATTCTTGCTAACTTTTTTCTTTAAGTTCTTATTTTCAACTACCAAAACTTTTCGATCTAAGGCATTTCTAACAGTGGTTAGTAATCTATTTAAATCTGGCGGTTTAGAGATATAATCAAAAGCGCCTATACGCATAGTATTAACGGCAGTATCTAAATCTCCGTGACCAGAAATCATGATGAACGGAATTTCAGGTTTAATTTTTCTAGCAGCCTCTAGTACTTCTACGCCATCCATTTTTGGCATTTTTATATCGCAGAGCACTAAGTCATAGTCATTGTTCTTGATAGTCTCAATACCTTTTAATCCGTCTTCAGCTTCTTCTACGGAGTATGCATCATTTTCTTCGGATAATATTTTAACCAATACCCTTCTAATTGCTGCTTCATCTTCTATTACTAATATCTTTGACATAACTGCTTTTTAAATTCCTATTCTTATTCCTGTTCTAAAATACAGACCAGATGCGTCGTTTAAGGTAAATATATCATCTCTTTCTTCATTTCGTAAAGCGCTATTTTGATAAATAGAACGACCACCTATAAAGTAAACGGACATATCCTTAGTTATTTTATATTGATACCCTAATGTCAATAATAATGCCGTAGAAGAAACATCGGTAGATAAATTATTACCGGGCAACAAAATATCATTCTGGATATTTACATAATACCCATCTAAAAATACCTCAGTCTGAAAGAAATGCCCCTTTTTGGTAAAGTACTTCATACCAGATTTTGGTGCCCCTAAGGTATATGACCAATTTGGGTGAAATCTTTTTTCAAAATACACAAAGGGCAACGGAACATCTATTGGAGAAGTTCCATTATATGAAATACCCAAAACCAACATATATGGCTTATCTACATCCTTCTCATTTTTGTATGCACCCAAGGTGTAATTCATATTAAAATCTTCGTTGTCTAATTCTTGAACAAAATTCGTAGACCATCTAGGCGTAACCACACCAATTAGTCTCCAACTTTCAGTTAATTTGTACATATAAGCCAAATTCACATCTAATACATGAAATTTGCTTAAGTCACCAGAATTTGGAAATAAATCATTTGGAACCTCAAAATTATATCTATTATACTCTGCCCCTAGAACCAAGAAATCTTTCTTGTCACGAACTGCAAGAGGAACATTCAACACCAATTTAATACGTGATGTTTCTACATCGCCGCTATTTTCTGGCATCAACATATATTCTAATCTAAATACATCTGGAGTTTGTGCTTTGACCTTTATAAAAGTAATAAGCAGGAAACATATGAACAGTACAACAAGGTTATGCTTTTTCATTATCCTCTGCGTTTGAAACATTGTTACTCCGAGACACACCTTGTTGAAAAAAATGTACATCTCTTTGAGGGAAAGGAATAGAAATGTTATGCTTTCTAAATTCAGCTTCTAGCATATACCGAACCTCACTTTTAACTCGAGGATCTGCAAAACTGTCCGTAATGTAAAAATTAACGGCAAATATAAGGGCAGAATCACCGAAGTCTTCAAAAATCACAAAGGGTTTAGGACTCTTTAATATTGATTTTTGGGACTTCACTACATCTAAAAGAATATTAGTCACCAATTCAATATCACTACCATATGCCACACCAACGCGTACCAATTCCCTAGTAGTCTTATGATTTTGGGTATAATTGTAAACAATGTCACTAATAAATTTATGATTTGGTATTATAATTACCTTATCATCTCTAGTTATCGCTCTTGTAGTACGTAATTTAATTTCAAAAATTTTACCGACCTTATTATCTATTTCTATAATATCCCCTACTCTTAGAGATTTGTCTACAATGATGAATATACCGCCAATAATATCTTGAAAAATCTCTTGTAATGCCAAACCAAGACCAACAAATAAAGCTGCTGATGCCGTAATTAATATCGTAATATTAATTCCTGCCGCACTCATGGTAAAAAGTATGACTATCACATATACTAAATACTTGATAAACTTGAATATACTGATAAACTTTAATTTATCATCGACCTCCATTTTTCTTGTGAAAAATCTACGAATGGCCTGTAAAATAGTACTGGTAAGTAAAAATGCAACAGTTAACAATAACAGCAGACCTATGGTTATGTCGATAGATTTATCACCTTCACCAAAATGATAGCCTAGGTCTAAAAATTTCTTAATAGTACCCCAAATATCATCCTCAATTATCTCCTTTATCGTTTCCGTACTTTCCTGAATCATGACGAATATTTAAGCCACTTATATAATTCTTTATAGCTTGGTTTTTTACCATACATTAAAATACCTACTCTATAAATTTTTGCAGCTACCCAAACAATACCGATAAAAGTACCTATTAATATTAGAATCGACGTGACCAATTGCCACACAGGCACTCCGCCTTCACCAATACCCCATGGTAAACGCATTAACATTACTATTGGCGACGTCAATGGAAAAAGGGAAAATGCAACAGCTATAGGTCCGTTAGGATTACTAAATACAGAGAAAAATCCAACATAGATAGCCAACATTAAAGGTAAAATTACCGGAAATATAAATTGTTGCGTATCTGTTTCATTATCGACCGCAGCACCAATAGCGGCATAAATAGAACTATATATTAAATACCCTAACAAAAAATAAACAATGAAAAAGAAAAGCATTGCAAAAATGGGCAACTCAAAAATTTCTTGGGTATAAAGTTGAATGTTTTGGGTAAGGGCATCTACATCAACATTTGAAGCTTTTACCATCCCAGGGGACATACCACCACCTTTAGTAAGGCTTGCCGGGTCAATATCAAAAATAGCCAAACCAATAAATAACAAAATTGCCCCAGAAATTATCCAAATTCCAAATTGGGTAATACCTGCAAGAGATGTCCCTATGATTTTACCCATCATTAAATGAAAAGGCTTTACAGATGAAATAATAACTTCAATAATACGGCTAGTCTTCTCTTCTATAACGCTACGCATTACAAAGCCGCCGTAAATAATGATAAACATCATTATTAAATAGCCAAATGCACCACCAATTATTGCTTTGATCTCGTTAATACCTTTAACGTTTTGTAGACCATCAAAAGTTTCGATGTTTATATTATAACTACGATCCATTTCCGCATACTCCTTCGGTGACAACCCCAGTTCTCGCAAGCGTTCTTGACGTAACCGCGTAGTAATAGAATTTTCCAACTTATCAAGTATTGTAGCACTAGGTGCATCTTTACTATAGAAAAAAGCACGTTGAGCAACCTGCTCTAAATTAGTTTCGTTAGGCAAGTAAATAAGACCATAAAAACCTAAGCCCACGGTTGAGTCTTTCGCCTGTTCTAATGTTATATCTTCAAAATTGATGTATGATGTAGCCTCTGAGGTTACAAATTCATTAGCGAAATAATTGCTCTCGTTCAATACACCAATTACCTTTTTCTCAGTGTCGTTCAATTGTGTAAGGTATGCTATCAACAATATCATACCTACCATTAAAATAGGACTCAAAAAGGTCATAACTACGAAAGATTTGTTACGTACCTTGGCTATGTATTCTCTTTTTATTATTAGTGGTAACTTATTCATTATCAATATTTTTATTTTGAATGGTCTTAATAAAAATATCATTGGCAGACGGTATGGTCTCAATAAACCCGTTTACATTTGCCCTAGAACCAAGAAATGACAATATTTCACCCGATTGGTTAGAAGGTAACTGCACTCTAAGATTCAATTGATTTTCTAAACTATCGTAATCTTGTGTAAGGATTTGAAACTTATCTTTCATTTCATGTAGTAACGCTTCTTGATTATTGGTTTCCAAACCTATTTCAAAAATGTTATTCTTGTAAGCTTTTTTAATATCGGACAATTTACCATCCAATATTTTCTCAGATTTATGAATCAATGCTATATACTCGCACAATTCTTCAACAGACTCCATTCTATGTGTTGAGAAAATTATTGAAGTACCGTTTTCTTTAAGACTTAAGATCTGTTCCTTAATGATATTGGCATTTATAGGATCAAAGCCACTAAAAGGCTCATCAAAAATCAACAACTTTGGTTCGTGAAGCACAGTAACCACAAATTGTATTTTTTGTGCCATACCCTTAGAAAGTTCCTGTATTTTCTTATTCCACCAATCGCCAATCTCCAATCTTTCAAACCAATACTTTAATCTCTTTTTTGCTTCAGCCTTAGACAAACCTTTTAGCTGTGCTAAGTATAGTGCCTGCTCACCAACTTTCATGCTTTTATACAGACCGCGTTCTTCTGGCAAATAACCAATTTGTGCAATATGCTCAGACTTCAGTAACTCACCGTCAAAATAGACAGCACCTTTATCTGGAAAAGTGATTTGATTTATAATACGTATCAAGGTGGTTTTACCGGCCCCGTTAGGTCCTAGCAATCCGTAGATACTATTCTTAGGAATTTCAAGGGAAACGTTCTTCAATGCCGTATGGCTTCCAAACTGTTTGGTGACCTCATTAGCTACCAAAATATGACTCATGTACTCAATTTCTACAAAGATATTGAAATGTTTGGACTAGCTACACTCTTTATGATTCCTTTATAAGGGTAAGTAATGCAATTCATTTTGCCTAAAAAAGCAAAACCCACCCTTGATAAATCAAGGATGGGAAAAAAATTGCTATGAAAAAGAAAATTAATATTGGTTGCCCAATATTATCTCAAATATACGTTTTTTATTTAAAAACCGGCTATTTAGAACTTATGAGAACATATCTTTTACTTTTTCAAAAAATGACTTATCAGATTTCTCAGGTCTAGGCTCAAAATTATCATTGCCCTGCATTTTCTCAAAGAACTCACGCTGTTCTTTATTCAATTCTTTAGGTGTCCAAACATTTACGTGTACCAATATATCACCAGCACCATAACCATTTAAACTTGTAATACCTTTACCTCTAAGTCTTAATATTTTACCAGACTGAATACCAGCTTCAAGCTTAATACGAACCTTACCGCCAACAGCGTCTATTTCTTTTGACGTACCTAAAACTGCTTCAGAAATACTAACATAAAGATCATAGTGAAGGTTATCACCTTCTCTTTTTAAGGTACTATGTTCTTGAGTTTCTATGGCAACCAATAAATCTCCTGGCACTCCGTTCCCTGGAGCATCATTACCCTTATTAGGTACTTTTAACTGCATACCCTCTTCTACACCTGCCGGTATATTGATAGAAACGGTTTCTTCTGCCACCTTAAGACCTTGTGCATCGGCATCACCAGGTTTACCATCTAAAATTTGACCACTACCACCGCAAGTACTACAAACTGCTGCAGTTTGCATTCTACCAAGTATAGTATTCTGAATTTTTGTCACCTGACCTCTACCATTACAAGTAGAACATGTTTTATAGGTAACCCCTTCCGCCTGAACTTTTCGTTTTACCTTAACTTTTTTCTCAACACCATTTGCAATCTCGTCTAAAGTCAATGAGACCCTAATACGAAGATTACTTCCTTTAACTCTACGTTGACCACCGCCACCGCCGAAACCACCAAAGCCTCCGCCGCCGAAACCGCCGCCAAATATATCACCGAATTGGCTGAAGATATCATCCATATTCATACCGCCACCAAAGCCGCCGCCACCGCCGCCTTCAAAGGCAGAATGACCGAATTGATCGTAACGAGCTTTCTTATCGGCATCGCTTAAGATCTCATAAGCCTCAGCAGATTTCTTGAACTTCTCCTCAGCAGAACTATCGCCCGGATTTTTATCTGGGTGATATTGCAATGCCTTTTTACGGTATGCTTTCTTTATTTCTGCAGCAGTTGCATTCTTACTGATGCCCAATACTTCATAATAATCTTCCTTCATTCCAATCTTTTAATTTCCTACTACTACTTTTGGATGTCTAATTATACGATCACCCAACTTAAATCCTTTTTCAATGACATCGATGATTTTACCTTTCATCTTTTTATCAGGAGCCGGTATTTGTGTAATTGCCTCATGTATTTCTGCATCGAATACATCACCCGCATTTGCCTCTACCATTTCTAAGCCTTTACCTTTTAGTGTTTCTCTAAGCTTAACATTAATCAACTCTACACCCTTAAAAGCATCTTTGTCTTCTGACTTTGCCAATTCTTTCATTGCTCTGTCAAAATCATCCAATACAGGCAATAATGAAACTATTACTTCTTGACCTGCAGTTTTGAACAACTCCATACGTTCTTTAGAAGTACGTCTTTTATAATTCTCAAATTCTGCAAATAATCTTAAAAACTTATCTTTCTCTTTTGCTAGCTCCTCACTTAAAGTCTCTTCTACAGACTTTTCTTCCACTTCCTCTTCATTCTCTAGCTTTTGTTCTTGCTCTTCGCCATCTAATAGCGCATCATCCAAGAATTCATCATCCAAAGTGTTTTCTTTATCACTCATAATTTATATTAATTTAAATCGCCGATTAAAAGCAGGCAAAAGTACTGCCAATTCTTTAAAAATGTCAAAATGTCACAAAAGTTTAAAAAAAAATCCGCTAAAAAGCGGATTTAATTATATCTGACAAATGAATAAGCTTTTATGAGACAAATTGTTTTGTTGCATTATTTTTAGCATCAACACACTCAGCATTGGTATTATAGATAGCACCAAGCGCTTGACAAATATTAACATATTGAAATATAAAACCTTCTTCTTCAATTTTTTTACTACTTACACGCTGACTAGCAAATAAGATATATGCCATTTTACCAAGTACGGTATACATTACAAATTTTGGGATATTAGGTAGAAACAATGGTTGATCTAGAGCCTTTGCTATCTCTTTTACCAACTTTATATTGGTTACAGGATTTGGCGCAACACCATTATACGTGCCTTTTAGTTTATACTTGGTTATATGTAAAAATATACTTGCTAAATCTGAAATATGAATCCATGATTGCCATTGTTCACCAGAACCAAAAGCTGCACCTACATAATATTTAACCGGTTTTGCCATTTCTGGTAAGGCACCACCATCTTTTGACATTACCAAGCCAATACGAACTTTAGCTACCGATAATCCAAGTGATTTAAACTCATTGATTTTCTTTTCCCAAAGACTAACTACCTCCCCCAGAAAACTCTCATCAACTTTTTCCTCGTTCTCAGTATAATAATTACTTAAAGAATCTGGATAAATACCAATTGCAGAAGCAGAAACCAAAGAAGTTACCGTATGGTTTTCATTTTCTAGCAGCGTTTTCTTTAAAAGCTCTAGTGTATTAACCCTGCTATTAATTATCTCTTTTTTATAACTGCTTGTCCACCTTTTAGAAATACTTGAACCAGCTAAATTGATAATGACCGAAACACCATCTAAACATTTAGCATCAATTTCTGCATTAGTAGGGTTCCAAAAATAACCTTGGTAGTTTTCTTCTGAAACAATTTTATTTTTACGTGTAGTAAGGTAGTTAATGGTATAACCTATATCATGGCATTGAGATACTAACTCGCTACCTACTAAACCTGTCGCACCTGTTATCAATACTTTCATGGACTAAAGGTATTATTTTTGATACATCTAGATACACTATTTAATTCCGATTTAACATTGTTGCCAAAGCTATTGAGGCGCAACGCGTTAAAGTTTTATTAATGCCCAAAATATTATTGTTTTTTTGCCCGTAACATTTCTCTTTTACCTGGAGGGCCAGGCAATCTTTCAACAAGAAAACCAACTTCTAACATGGCACGCCTTACACTACCTTTAGCAGCATAGGTAACTAAATAACCTCCATTTTTCATTGCATTGAACATGATTTGAAAAATTTCTACCGTCCATAATTCCGGTTGTACCCTAGCTCCAAAGGCATCAAAATAAATTAAATCATACGTATTGATATCATTGATTTCTTTGAAAAGCTTTTGTTGCTTAGTTAAATGGAAATTTGAAGTAATTTCTATCTCTTGACCCCATGCAGAAGTATGCATTAAATTAAAATCATCTTTTCTTGAAAGCGATTCTAACTCTTCCAAATAATTTAATTGATCAAGTTCTTCTGCTGAAACAGGATATGCTTCTACACCAGTATAATTAATTTGAAGATTTCGTTTTTCATATTCAATTAATGTTATGAAAGCATTTAAACCGGTACCAAAACCTATTTCAAGAATGTTCAATTCTTGATTTTTGAATAGATCTAAACCAGATTTTATAAAAACATGGTAAGCTTCTTGAATGGCACCATGTTTTGAATGGTACTGTTCTTGCCAGTCCATAATTTGGATGGTCTTAGAACCATCGCCCGTAGTAATAATTTCTCTTTTCAATTAATTGGGGACTATTACTCCTGTTGCTTCAAAACTATATGTTCTTTTTGGAGTTGTAATTTTTGTTATCTCTTCTGCTGTTTTACCACCATCTTTTGCATAATGCTGCAGATCACCAACGCTCATTTCCTCTACAAATGCCAAGCCATTTAATACAACTTCCTTATCTAGAATATCTGCAGGCATAAAAAACCCATAATCTTTAAATCTAACCATTGCCTGCTCACCCTCTGGTAGTTCAACGATCATCCAACATCCTTTTACCTTACAAACTTCTTTCACTTTAGTTTTAAACTGAAGATTCAAAGAATCTGACACGGCCATAGAAGTAAATTGTGCCATTACTTCATTTTTATCACTCAAAGATGTGATTTTAAATTCTTCGCCGTAAAATTCTGATGCATCTATTTCAGCATCTTGCTGGGCAAGGCATGTAAAAAACCCAAACAAAAAGACAAGTAATATGTTAAATCCTTTCATAAATCCTAAAAATGTTGATATCCGTGCAAAACTCATCAATTTAAAACTAAAAAAGAAGTGCTAGTAGGGATATTTGTTTAATTTTAATCAACTAAAGTTACATATTTCATGAGTATTGCAACGAAAGATATCATAGTAGAAAAGGTAAAAACATCAAAAATTGACCAAGTAGATTTTGACAATCTTGCCTTTGGTTCAGTATTTACAGACCATATGTTAGTCTGTACTTATAAGAACGGTGCATGGGAAACTCCTAAAATAACACCATACCAACCTATTACGCTAGACCCTTCTTCCAAGATTTTTCATTACGGACAATCTATTTTTGAAGGTATGAAAGCTTATAAAGATAAAAATGACGATGTCTATTTATTTAGACCGTTAGAAAACCATAAGCGTTTTAATATTTCAGCCAAAAGAATGTGTATTCCAGAAATTCCTGAAGATTACTTTATGGAAGGACTAACCACACTTCTTAATTTAGATAAAGATTTCATACCAACTAATGACGGTAGTTCTTTATACATTAGACCTTTTATGTTTGCTTCTGGCAATGGATTTCATGCATCACCAGCAGACGAATACAAGTTCATTATAGCTTGTGCACCTTCTGGAGCATATTTTTCTGGCAAGGTAAAAGTACTTATAGAAGAAAAATATTCCAGATCGGCAAACGGTGGCGTAGGTTACGCTAAAGCTGGTGGTAATTATGCAGGTCAGTTCTACCCAACACAACTAGCTGTTGAAAAAGGATACAACCAAGTAATCTGGACAGATGACACCAACCATGAGTTTATTGAAGAAGCTGGTGCCATGAATATATTCATTAGAATAAATGACACCTTATTAACAGGACCAACCAGTGACCGTATACTTGATGGTATTACCAGAAAAAGTATTTTAGATATTGCTAAAGATCAAGGCATAAAGACCGAGGTTAGAAAAATTACCGTAAAAGAAGTTGTTGAAGCAGCCAAAGACGGAAGTTTAAAAGAAATGTTCGGTGCAGGTACAGCAGCGGTAATTTCACCAATTGCAGGTTTTGGTTACAGAAACACCGATTATGATTTACCAGAATTAGAAAACAGTTTTGGACAACAATTAAAGAAAATCATAACAGATATACAGTACAATAAATCTGAAGATAAATTTGGATGGCGATATAAAGTCAAAGCATAGAAAAAAAAAGGGGGCAATACGCCCCCTTTTTTATTTATCTAAAATGACACCAATATTTGGCTTAGAATAATTGGGTCCTTTAAGCACCTTACCATCTTCACGGTAAATAGGCCTACCGTCCTCACCAAGCTTACTCATATTACTTCTTTGTATCTCATTGAACACTTCTTCTATCTTATACTGCATACCATGCTCTAAAATAGTACCACACAATATATATAACATATCTCCCAAAGCATCTGCAACTTCAACAAGATCATTATTTTGAGCCGCTTCTAAATACTCTTTATTCTCCTCATCCATTAAATTATAGCGCAAGGTGTTCTTTGCTTCCCCTAAATCCGCAATCATGTCTTCTGAAACGCCCAGACCAAAAGAATTATGGAATTCTTCAACTGCTTTGATTTTGTTTTTCATCTTTATTATTCTGTTTTCCGTTAGCTTTGCGTAAAAATATAAAATATGTTTAGCACCGGACAAATCATTTTTGCTATCGCATTTGCCGTGGTTTTTGCCATTATTATTATTATTTCTTATCGAAAAGACCTTGAGTTACACAAAAAAAACTTCAAAGGTGTAAAATGGATCGGCGTTTTCTTTGCACTATTTATAATTTTACTGCTTTTCATAAAGTTTTTCCTAAAAGAATAGTTAATTTTTTTCCTACACCACAAAAATTAACATTTTCACAACATAATGCGGAATATCGACGTTATATATACCAAATACCGTAATTTTGCGTTATTCATCTATAAGATGTATTATATTATGATGACATTTCTTACAATTTTTTTAGTGTTAGTAGGTATCAACATTGCCTTGGTAGTAGTTAGTTTGATCAGTGTTTCTCAAAAAACGAAGACATCAGCTAAACAACCAACATCTGTAATCTATCCTTTAGATTTACTTACTACAAGCTACAAGAAAGCAGTTTAGTTTTTACCTTTATAAGGTATGAAACAATTTTTACTGGTTTTTTTAGGCGGAGGTTTTGGTAGTATGTTAAGATATTATGTATCTAAAAACCTTAACGCCTATTATTCAAATTTTTATTTAGGTACATTTTTAGTAAATGTAATTGGTTGCTTATTAATAGGGATATTAATAGGACTCTCTCTCAAGAACAACTACATTTCAGAAAATCAAACTTTATTATTAGCTACTGGTTTTTGTGGTGGCTTTACCACCTTTTCTACTTTTGCTCTAGAAAGCAATATCCTTTTTAAAGAATCCTCACTGTTACAAACGTCTTTATACATGGGCTTAAGTGTAGCAATTGGTATACTTGCTATATCATTTGGGTTATGGATTTGCAAAATGTTATAGAACTAACATTCATTAGTCACTATTTTATTTTTATACATTTTTTTAAGTATTTGCAGTTTTATTAAACAATTGTTAGATAATTGGTCATTTTTCTGACGATTTTTCTATAGCAAACATCAAATTTCTACCCGCCATTCTCGAAATATTCAATATTGACATACATAATTAGTGTTACCCCCAAAATTAAGGGGTATATATTGTCATTATCATAAAAATTAACATAGATACCCTCATATTTTTAGGGTGAGTATTTTTTTAACATATATTTGGCAGTATCAAAAACTTATTCAAATGAAAAAAATCGAGGCAATTATCAGAAAATCAAAGTTTGACGATGTCAAAGAGGCATTGCACAAGATTGAAGTTAACTTCTTTAGTTACTGGGACGTAACAGGAGTAGGAAATGAAAAACAAGGTCATGTATATCGTGGTATCTCTTATAGCACTACAGACATTCAACGTAGATATTTATCTATAGTTGTTTCAGACGACTTTTTAGAAAAAACAGTAGATACAATTCTTGAATCGGCATATTCAGGTAATGTTGGTGACGGAAAAGTATTTGTATCAGAAGTATTAGAAGCCTATCGAATTAGAACCAAAGAAAAAGGTTTGGCAGGAATTAACTAACCCTTATAAGAACCACTCAAAAAATTACAATTATGAATGAAGCAACACAAGAATCAATGAATGCAGCTATAGATGCGATAAATGGAGACATGGGAGCCTTATGGATTACCATTGCCGCTATTTTAGTTTTCTTTATGCAAGCAGGGTTCACTTTGGTAGAAGTAGGTTTTACCAGAAGTAAGAACTCAGGAAACATAGTAATGAAAAACTTAATGGACCTTGCCGTAGGTTCAATTATGTTCTGGGCCGTAGGTTACGGTATAATGTACGGTAGTGATTTAGTATTAGGCGGCTTTTTTAGATCAAGCCCTGCAGAACAAGGATATTTCTTCTTTAGCGCTACAGATTGGTATAATTTATTCTTTCAAACTGTTTTCTGTGCAACAGCAGCTACAATTGTATCTGGAGCCGTTGCAGAACGTACTAAATTTTCAACTTATTTAATTTTATCTGCAGTATTAACAACATTCATTTACCCTATATCAGGTAGTTGGTACTGGCCATTTGATGATGATGCATGGTTAAACACTGCTGGTTTTATTGATTTTGCAGGTTCTTCCGTAGTACACGCCGTAGGTGGTGGAGCTGCTTTGGTAGCTGCTATTATGGTAGGCCCAAGAATTGGTAAATACGTTGACGGTGAAGTAAAAGTTATACCTGGTCACAATATGATGTATGGCGCGTTAGGTGTACTTATCCTTTGGTTAGGATGGTTCGGTTTTAACGGAGGTTCTCAATTAGCATGGGGCGGTGATGATACTATTGCAGCTGGTAGCGTAATTATCAATACAAATTTAGCAGCAGCAATTGGAGCCATTGCAGCTCTTTTCTTAACATGGGTTAAATACGGAAAGCCAGACCTTTCTATGACATTGAACGGTGCTTTAGCAGGTTTAGTTGGTATTACAGCAGGTTGTGGTGCCGTAAACGCGTATGGTGCAGTTGCAATAGGCCTAGTTTGCGGGTTGGCAGTAGTGCTTTCTATTGAAATATTAGATAAAAAGTTTAAAATTGACGATCCTGTAGGTGCTATATCTGTTCACGGCACATGTGGTTTCATCGGTACTGTGTTAGTTGGTGTATTCGCTTTAGACGGTGGTCTTTTATACGGAGGTGGCGCTAGTCTTCTTTGGGTTCAGACTTACGGTTCTCTAGCTTACATCTTATGGGCAGCTTTTGGAACCTTTGTTGTTCTTTTCATATTAAAGAAAACAATTGGTTTAAGAGTTTCAAAACAAGACGAGATCGAAGGATTGGATATTACAGAGCATGGTCTTGAAGCTTACCCTGAGCATATTTCAAGCGACAAATAAAAAAATACGGAGCGTTTTGCAGAACGCTCCGTTACATAACCTTATCAATAAATTACTCAATTTAATTCATTCCTAAAAGGGATAAAATTCAAAACTTATGAAAACGATTATAAATACAAAGTACGTAAAAAATATTTTTGCAACAGGTCTTATGCTTTTTACAGCTGCTGGCGTAGTAGCTCAGGAAGATGAAGAAGAGAAAAAGATTAGCATTAGCGGTTCTGTTGATGCTTACTATCAAACTAACTTAAGTGCATCAGACGCAACAGCACAATCATTCGGTAGTTCTTTTGCGAATGAATTAGGTTTTGCACTAGGTATGGCAAATATAGTTGCTGCTTACGAAGGCGAAAAAACAGGTGTAGTTGCTGATGTAGTTTTTGGACCAAGAGGAGAAGATGCTGTTGGTGGATACAACCTTAACCAACTTTATGCATACTGGAATGTATCTGATGGTACTACTTTAACAATGGGTAGATTCAACACTTACTTAGGATACGAAGTAATTTCACCTGTAGGTAACTTTAACTACAGCACATCTTACTTATTTTCTAGCGGACCTTTCTCTCACGTTGGTTTAAAAGCTGATTTTGCACTTTCTGATGATTTCAGTTTAATGTTAGCTATTATGAATGTAACTGACACTAACAATAACTTAACGGGTGCTTATTCAGCTGGTGCTCAATTAGGTTATTCTGGTCAATACCTTAACTTCTACTACGATGGTGGTGAAGCTTTAGGTTTTGAAGTTGATTACACAGGTGGTTTTGATCTTTCTGAAGATTTCTATTTAGGAATAAATGCTGCTTATGCTGACAACGACGGTGCAGGTTTCTCAGGCGTTGCGCTTTACCCACAGTATGCTACTTCAGATGATTTTTCTATTGGTTTAAGAGGTGAATACTTTGCTGTTGATTTAGATACACCTGGCGTAGATAACCCAAATGTATTAGGTTTAACATTAACAGGTAGCTATTCAGTAGAAAACTTAACAATTAAGCCAGAAATCAGATTAGATTCTTGGGGTAGCGATGTTGAGCCTTATTTCGATGCAGATGGTGCAGCTTCTAAAAGCTTATCTTCTTTCTTAGTTGCAGCAGTTTATTCTTTCTAAGTTGTAGATAAAATTAATGGTTGATTTTATAGTTTAAGTTTTAAAACCTCGGCAAGTATTGCCGAGGTTTTTTATTATCTGTAATTAATGCTTAAAAGCCTTTACCCCTACCTTAATTTCAATATCTAAATTATTAACAGCAGGTACTAAAGGACAACTAAATTTCTTATTGTAGGCACAGTAAGGATTATATGCTTTGTTAAAATCAAGAATAATGGTATTACCATCAGGAATTCTTAAATCTAAATACCTACCACCACCATAAGTCTCTTCACCATTTGTATTATCCGTAAATGGTAAAAACAGGTAATCCTCATATTTTTCTTGCGTAATTAAATCAGGAGATTGATAAATTTCCAATTCATGTGCTTTTCCATTAATAGAAAACTTTGCGATAGCATACACTACCTCTGTAGACTCCCTATCTGTAGTAGTAGGCATTGAAAACGGCAAAGCTTCTGGAGTTCTTATAAATTCTGCCTCAATTACATAACTGGTATCTGGCTCAAAGAAATCTAAAGTTTCAAAATCAATTCGAAATCGATCCGCTAATGGAGAAGTTTCAGGATCTTTAAATTCAGCATTTAATTCTTTCTGAAAAATTAAAATATCCGTTAATTTATTTGATGTTGCAGTAGAAACGGCTTCATCTTTTACATCGTGATATTTCTTTCCTTGTCCGCATGAAACAAACATTCCCAAAACCAAAACTGCAATACATAATCTCATATTTCTTCCTTTACGCTTCAAAAATACAATTTATTCATTGTAAGTTATTTTACATATAATCGTACTTTAGAACCTTATACTTTTTAAATATGAAATTTATACATGTACTGCCGATTTTACTTTTAACCCTATTCAGTTGTAACGAACATAAGACAGCAACTGAAAAAGTGGCTGTTGTAGAAGAAATTAGAGTAATGCCAGAGCTAAACCCTGAAAGTTACAACGTTGCCTTTCTTATTATGGATGGCACTTTTAATACTGAATTTACGGCACCATTCGATATTTTTCAACATACAAAATATAGAAAAAATATAAAGGCAATGAATACTTTTATAGTTGCCAACACTTTAGAAGCCATCACCACTTTTGAGGGAGTACGTATACTACCAGATTATGACTACACAAAAGATGAGTTGCCTAGAATAGATATTTTAGTAGTACCTAGCGCAGAACATTCCATGGACAGTGATTTGGAAGACACTGTAATGTTAGATTTCATAAAAAAAGTCGATGAAACCGCTATTTATATGACAAGCCACTGCGACGGAGCCTTCCCCTTGGCTAAGACAGGAATTTTAGATTCAGTTGCTTCAACCACCTTCCCTAGCGATGTGGAAAATTACAGAAAGATGTTTCCTAATCTGAATATAAAAGACAATGTCTTATTTGTTCACGACGGAAAATACATTACCTCTGCAGGCGGAGCTAAAAGCTTTGAAGCAGCCCTATACCTTTGTGAAGTGCTTTATGGAAAAGAAATTACCAAATCTTTAGCAAAAGGATTGGTCATAGATTGGGATCTAAAAAAGGTGCCACACCTTACTGTTCAATAACATCATATCTAGCATCTTTTAGATACTTTTTTATCATCTCATTAAACTCTGGCATAATTTTAAACAATGATGTATGCTCTATTGAATACAGCTTTTGCTCATCAGAGTATCCTGTTTTCAAAAGTTCTTCCAGATAAAAAAGTGCCGTACCATAATCTTCCATTTTAGAACTAGCGGATATGACATTTAAATAACCTTCATGCTCAGTTGGTGCAGTTATAGTTTTTATCATGTTCAACAAGTTTAAAGCCTCCCAATCAACCTTTTCATCTGCAGCTATAAAATCGATATTATCAGAAACCAAGGCATTAATATAACCTCTTAACCTAGCAGACATTTGACGCTCAAACAGATTAGTACTTTTATCTAATTTGCTTAGTTCATCCATCTGATAATTCCACCAACCTAAATTGGTATAGTTATATGAAATGATATCTTCTTCCAAATAATAGCTATAATCCTCTTTAGTAAACGACTCTTTCAGAAAATAACTATTCTGACTTCTGTTGGCCTGCCTGTAAGAGGTGCTTCTTCTCAATACTTTTTGCGAGGCCTTCAAAGAGTCCAGTTCCATTAAAGGATAGAATATTTTCTCCATATCTAACATTTGATATGTTGCCAATAATGGCTTTTGCTTAGAAGCATTAGTATTAACATCTACCAAAAACTCATTATATGATGCATTGATTAAACTGTCGTTTCGCTGCAAATGACCCTTTGCCATACTGGTCAATGTTAGCATTCTAAACGCTTTAGCTATTATATCTTTTTCCGGCAGGTTACGCTCACTATCAAACACCAATAATTCATTCGGAAATTTCAACTTGTTAAGTGTCTGTTTAGCATTATACATCTCAGTAAAATTATAATCTGACCTATTGACCAAACCAATAAACTGAAAAGGTTGTTTTACATTCAATATTTCAACATTCCCTACAGATGCACCAATTGAAATAACGCCTTTTATTTCCCTAACAAACGTTGGTAAAATAGATGCGAACATTGCGCCACTGGAAAACCCAGCCGTGTACGTACGATTTTTTGCCGTAGGTATCGTATTAAATACAGAATTGAACATTCTATTTGCAACCAAAACGTTCTCTGCAATAGATAGAGAATCACTTATATTATTGGAACTTGCCAATACATAACCTTCTTTCTCTGCGGCATTGATCAACATAGAAACTGCCGCCTTTCCTTTACCATCTAAATCCATCACAAAAACTACAGGCCAAGGTTTGTTTACTTCAAAATCTGTAGGTAAATAAAGTGAATACGTTTCGCTGACAGAATCATTCACTATTAAATTTTCTGTAATGGCACCTCTTAAAAGTCTAAGCTCTTGAGCAAAAGAAGTCCACGAAATCAAAACAAAGGCAAAGAGTAGTATTTTTTTCATCATTTATTTTGCATCAAAAATCTAGCCAAAATAATATTTAATCAATTGTCTTTTAAATTCAAATTACAAATACAACTTAAATCTAGTTAAAACAATTATAGAAATTCTATTTTATTTTATGCATTGGGGCATTTGAAATTACTTGCGACAATACAATATGTGTTCTGGTTTCGCCATATTGAATGAGCTTATCAATAAATTTTTCTAAATGGAATTGATCTTTCAATACCACCTCCATAACTATATTCTCATTACCAGTTATTCTATAGCAATTTATAACCTCTTGCAAAGTTGGTACCACAGCCAAAAAAGGTTTTAATTTCCCCATAAAAGCGCGTAATGTAATTATTGCTTTTAATTGGTGCCCTGTCAATGCATGAGATACGGTAGCCTTGTAGCCATGTATAATACCAAGATCCTCCATTTTCTTAACACGCTCAGCTACTGCAGGCGCTGTTAGCCCTACCGTGCGACCAATATTCGCAAAAGATTCTCTAGCATTATCCTGCAATTGCTTTAGTATTTTCCAATTAAGCTCATCAATCTTTGGATTCAAAAGTTTTTCTGTTTAATTATTTGTTATCAAAGGTAAAAATACAAATTACGTTTCTATTCAATAGAAAATTTACAAATAACTAACGTAATTTTATATGACGCTAATTACACCCCACATAATGGCATATCGAAGTTTAAGACATTTACCTATTTACAGGAAAGCATTGGAGCTCTGCACAATGAGTAGAGAGATTGCCTCATATGTATCTTTTAATAAAGATTTAATGCGCCTATGCGAATCAAAAAGTCTTAGGGATATAATGGCCAATTCTATCTTAACAGATTCTATTTTAATACCTCAAAAAATTGCACAGGTAGAATATTCTAATTGTAGCAATGAACGTCTAGAAACCATTTCTTACATAAATATTATTATAAGAAATATCAACTCTTATTGTATAGGCTTAGAAAAACATGGTGTAAAAGAAACGGAGTACATCAATCTATTAAGAAAAGAGATAAAAAGTTTTAGAAAATCTTATAAAGCTTGGAAATCCGAGCACTCTTAATCGTTTTAAATTCTTCCCAAATTACGAGATATAGCAGGCGATTTAAGAATTATGAGCTATTTTTGAAGCCATAATAAACTTCCATTGAAAACAACAATTCTCGTTCATTGTCCAGATCAAGCAGGTATTATATGCACCGTAACCGGATTTATAAGTAAAAACAAAGGTAACATTGTTTACCTTGACCAGCATGTAGATAAATCTGCCAACGTATTCTTTATGCGTACCGTAGTTGAGTTCGAAGAAGACTTCTCTGATTTAGAACACTTTAAATCTCTTTTTCAAAAGGAGTTAGCTTCTGCTTATAATATGAAATGGAGCTTACATACAGATGATAAATTGCCTAAAATGGCCATTTTCGTATCTAAGTACAAACATTGCCTTTATGACTTGTTAAGCAGGTATCGTTCTGGTGAACTAGCAGTTGAGATACCTTTTATTTTAAGCAACCACAATGACCTTAAAGATATTGCAGATCAATTCAATATTCCATTCTACCATATACCTTTTACTAAAGAGAATAGAAATGAAGCGGAACAAGAACAATTGACATTACTAGAAAAATATGATATTGACTTCATTGTTTTGGCCAGGTATATGCAAATAGTAAGCGGAACGCTTATCAATAAATTTCCAAATAAAATTATAAATATTCACCATTCATTTTTACCTGCGTTTGCCGGAGCAAAACCATATCACGCAGCATTTAAAAGAGGTGTGAAAATTATAGGCGCAACTAGTCATTATGTAACAGAAGAACTAGATGCCGGTCCAATCATTGAGCAAGATGTAACCACGGTAACCCACTCCCACTCTATTACAGATTTCATTGCAAAAGGTAGGGATTTGGAAAAAATAGTTCTTTCAAGAGGTGTAAAACTACATATTGCACGTAAAACAATGGTATACAACAATAAAACTATAATATTCTCGTAAGTAAAATAGACTCTAAATAAATATTAATAAGATGATTAAAAAAGTAAGCTTAGCTATTTGCATGTTGGTAATAGTATCATGTGCAGAATTACAACAAGTTGTAAATCAATTACCAACTTCCACTGAAGGCGTTTTAAGTAACGAAACCATTGCCAACGGATTAAAAGAAGCTCTTGACCTAGGTATTGAAAAACAGGTTAGTAAATTAACCGCTACTGACGGATTCTACAAAAATGAATTGGTAAAAATTCTTTTACCAGAAGATTTACAAAAGGTTGATAAAACTTTACGCGATATAGGATTGGGTAGCTTAGCAGATGAAGGATTAAAAGTTTTAAATCGTGCTGCTGAAGATGCTGTTTCAGAAGCCACACCTATTTTCGTAAATGCCGTTAAAGAAATGTCTTTTGCAGATGCAAAAAATATATTATTAGGAAGTGATGACGCAGCAACTACTTATTTAGAAACTAAAACAAATACTGAGTTGTACGCAAAATTCAACCCGGTTATTAGTGAGTCATTTAAAAAAGTAGGAGCAGATAAAATTTGGAGCTCAATCATTACAAAGTACAATTCTATACCGCTTACAAATAATATAAATCCTGATTTAACTGATTATGTTACAGAAGAAGCATTATCTGGAGTTTATAAAATGATAGCTGTAGAAGAAGAGGAAATTAGAACAAAATATTCTTCAAGAACAACAGATGTACTTAAAAAAGTATTTGCTCTTCAAGATAAAAATTAGATTTTCTTTAGCTCTTACAATAACTTAAAAAGTTATGCGTTAAAATTAAACAGAACAACATTAAAGCATTCATTTTCAATTTTTTGAGTTAGTTATTTTTTGAGTTAGTTAGTTAGTTAAAAACCGGTGGGAGCATCGGTTTTTTTTGTTTTTAACCCAAATAAAAAGTCTAAAATACGTAGTTGACGCTCAACAATAGCTTCAAACTTTTATTAATTCTGTCCTACTAAATAAGATACCACTTTCTCATTAAAAAAATTAGGCTGTTCCACATTTACTACGTGACCACAGTCCTCAACCACGATCAACTTTGAAAGCTCATGAGATTTTGCAATTTTGCGAATACTTGGCAAGAACAAATAATCTTCTTCGCCCATAACATATAGTGTAGGTATTTTTATATCTGCAGATCTAAAGAATTGAAGCAGCGGATTAATCTCTGAAGTGAGCTTAAACCATCTAATAAACTCTTTTTGGTATAATTTCTTTGCCTCACGGACAAATAGCAACCTAGACTCTCTATGGTTCTTATTAGGCATTATAATAATGGCAAAAAACTTATAAAGCCATAAATAAGGTATTACAGTTTTAAAAATAATACCTAGTTTCATTAATATTTGTGAGCGTAAATTTAATTTCATAATTGCACCGCCCATTACCATACTTTCTACTCGCTCTGGGTAATTTTCTGCTAAATTTCTAATTAGTATAGTACCAAGAGATATACCTACAAAATGTGATTTTTCAATCTTTTCATGATCAATAACCTCTACTATATCGTTAGTTATAACATCGAAAGTGTATTTTTCATCAAATACATTCTTAAGACTTGGTTTTGAATTACCATGCCCCCTTAAATCTAAAAGCAGTACGTTGAAATGTTTTTTGAACTCTCTTATCTGCTTATACCAAATAGAAGAACTGCCACCTGCACCGTGTACAAATGTAACCCAAGTGGTAGATGTTTTATGTTGATATGTTATATAATGAAGCAAATTGAAAATTTCTTTAAAAGACAGTTAATTTACAATGTATTAATTCTTTTTGATATAACATTTAGGATAATCAAATTTCACACAAAATGAACAACCTTTTAAGTTATCAGCTACATAAATGTTAAAAAAAAGACATATTACCTATTAATTAGATGTACAACTCAACATACCCACGTCCAAAACTTGATTCTGAACGTATATTTGTAAGAACATAAATATAGTATAATGAACAAGCAGTATTGTAAGGTAGGATCGGTAACACCAATGGAGGCAAATAACGATATCATAAGCTTATTGGAGTATCAATATCAGACATTTATAGAAAAAGCTTCTGACATTCAGTCAAACACTCAATTAGGAGAATTTTTCGAATCAAAAGCACAAAGAATCAAAAGAACCTTAGAAGATTTAGTTTAATCTTTCTAGTTCCATTTTCATTGCCTGCTGTAATTCTTCTGCCTTAGCTCTAGCGGCATCTGCAAAATTTTCTTGATCAGATGCGTATATTATTCCGCGAGAAGAATTGATTAAGAGCCCTACATTTTCAGACATCCCATATTTACAAACCTCTTTTAGGCTTCCTCCTTGCGCCCCTACCCCTGGCACCAACAAAAAGCTATTTGGTATAATTTTACGTATTTCAGTAAGATATTCTGCTTTAGTGGCACCTACCACGTACATTAGATTCTCAGCACCTTCATATGTTGTAGATACCGATAATACTTCTTTATAAAGTTCCTTACCGTCTATCTTTTTAGTTTGAAAATCAAAAGCACCTTGATTGGAAGTTAAAGCAAGTAAAATTGTATGCTTGTCTTTAAACGCCAAAAAGGGCTCAACAGAATCTCTCCCCATATAAGGAGCTATAGTAATAGAATCGAAATTTAAATCTTCAAAAAATGCCTTGGCATATCTAGTAGAAGTGTTTCCTATATCTCCTCTTTTTGCATCTGCAATGGTAAATATATCTGGATAGTTTTCGTTTAAGTATTTGATTGTCTTACGTAATGCCGACCAACCTTGAACTCCGTATGCTTCATAAAAAGCAATGTTTGGTTTATATGCTACGCACAGTTCATGTGTAGCATCTATTATAGCTTTGTTGAATGCAAAAATAGGATCTTCATCTTCCAATAAGTATGATGGAATCTTTTCTAGATCTGTATCTAAACCAATACATAAAAAAGATTGTTTTTTATGTATTTGGGCAACTAACTCTTGAGTGGTCATAGCTTAAAATATCTCAGAGGCTTCCCTCAATTTCTCCGTATTCTCTACAAAACTAAGTTCGTCTATTATTCTTTGAATGTCACCATCTATAATATTGGACAAATCATATAACGTAAGTCCAATACGGTGATCGGTTACCCTACCCTGAGGGTAGTTATACGTTCTAATCTTTGCAGAGCGGTCACCACTACTAACTTGAGAATTTCGTTTAGCGGCATCTTCTTCTTGTTTCTTCGCCAATTCTAAATCATACAATCTAGAACGAAGAACCCTAAATGCCTTATCCTTATTCTTGTGTTGTGATTTTTGATCTTGACATTGTGCAATCAACCCGGTTGGGATGTGGGTTAAACGAACAGCAGAATAAGTTGTGTTTACAGACTGACCACCAGGACCAGAAGAACAGAAGAAATCTATTCTCACATCTTTTGGATCTATCTGTACATCAAAATCTTCTGCTTCAGGCAAAACCATTACAGTAGCTGCACTAGTATGTACTCTACCCTGAGTTTCTGTTTGTGGCACACGTTGCACACGGTGAACACCCGCTTCAAACTTCAAAGTTCCATAAACGTTTGCTCCAGAAACTTCAAATTGTATTTCTTTATAACCACCACTAGTACCTTCACTAAGGTCTATTACATTGGTTTTCCACCCTTTACCTTCACAATACTTGGTGTACATTCTAAAAAGATCGCCCGCAAAAATACTTGCTTCATCACCACCCGTTCCAGCTCTAATTTCAACAACGACATCTTTTGCATCTTCAGGATCTTTAGGAATCAACATCAATTTTATATCCTCCTCTAGCTTCGGCAATCCTGCTTTAGCTTCATCCATTTGCATTTTTGCCATTTCTAGCATTTCCGCATCACTACCATCAGCAATAATTTCTTCTGCTTCGGCAATATTATTGGTAAGCTCAAGATATTCTTCTCGCTTATCCATTAAATCTTTAAGATCCTTATATTCTTTTGTGAGCTTCACATATTTACTCTGATCGGATATAATATCCGGTTGAATTATAAGGTCTGAAACCTCATCAAAACGTTGTTTTACGATGTTTAACTTATCTATCATATGCTTACTTCACTTGTATGGCAAATTTACAATAAAATTATAGACACCCTAGAGGGATTATTATGGTAAGAATTAAAAAATGAAAACTAGTTAAGCAAGACCCCGTTGCTTTTATGCATTTTATTGGCACTATCAACGATAATTACTTCAGTATCGCCTAATTGATTGATCAATGCGAGCCCGGCATCAAGCCCCATTACAAAAATAGAAGTAGCCAAAGCGTCTGATGTTTCAGCACTTTTGGCAAATACAGACACACTATTAACACCAACAGCAGGATATCCTGTTTTAGGATTCATAATATGGGTGTATTTATTGTTCCCTGACATTACAAAATTACCATCACCACTAGTGGTTGCCACTGAGGACTCTAAAATAGGTATCCATGATGATATATCACCTTTTTGATTAGGGTTCATTACCCCAATGAGCCATTTATCTCCTGTAATTTTTGTACCCCATGTAGTGATATCTCCAGCAATATTAATAATACCTGCCTTAACATCATTAGACACCAAAAGAGCTTTTGCCTTATCGGCTGCAAAACCTTTACCAATACCACCAAACGAAATTCGCATTCCTTTTTTGCTCAAGAAAACAGTTTGATCTTTACCATTTAGAACAATGTTTTTGTAACCCACCTTATTCTTTACATTTTTCACTTCGGTTGAAGAAGGTACATCTTCCATAGTACCATCAAGTTTCCAAATATGATTTAATGGTGTAAAAGTAATATCAAAAGCACCGTTGGTTATTTCAGATAACAAAATAGATCGTTCTATAAGTTTATATAACTCCCAACTAACAGGTACAGGTTTTATACCTGCATTTTTATTGATTAAACTAGTTTCAGAGTCCGCATCCCAAGAAGATATAAGTTTTTCTATTCTTTGCACTTCTGCCAATGCTTCTTGAATATAAATATACCCTAACTCTTCATCTTCAGATATTACGGTAATATCAAATTCACCGCCCATTACCTCATAAGACTTTTTGACCGTTACGTACCTTTTCTCTTGACCGTACATATAGCAGGTCATTAAACATATTAATAAGACAAAAATCTTTTTCACTTACTTCTCTAATTGAGGGTCATTATGGTCACAAAGAATAAATAAGTTAGGTTGGTGTAGTTTTTATAATTTATTTATTGCGCACTAATTACTCATAAACACGCAATATAGAACCCTCTAAAGATGTATTATAAATTTTTAATGCTTTTGATGTACTATTGGGTATTTCATTTAAAGGTGTACCAGTTTGAGAGAATTTAGACCCATGAACATCACAATAGAATATACCACCATCTTGATTTACAAATCGTACTTGATCATATTGCTCATGACTACAAATTTGTGTAGCAGCAACAAATTCACCTTCTAAGTTCTTGACAACTACAACTAAGTTTTTTAGAATGAAGCCGCCATTATTAGCTAGTTTTTCTGCTTCTGAAGATTCAAGATCAATGGTGAAATCTATATCTGTTGGCGGGGTTACAATATCGCCTTCAACTTCGCTATCTTTTGAACAACTGCCCAAACAAGGAAAAGTTATTGCAAATGCAGCACTAGCGCCTAGTGTTCGTAAAAATTCTTTTCTTTCCATAGCAAGATAGGTTTATACAAAAAGAACGATATATTTACGTTAATCGTATGTCTTAATACACAAAGCTGCCGTACTTACTTGAAATTGTCAGTTTTTTTGAATCTGACGACTCCACCCTACCGATAATCTGAGCATTTACACCAAAGCTTTTTGAAATTTCAATGATATCATTTGCGACATCTTCAGGAAGGTAAAACTCTAATCTATGACCACAATTAAACACTTTATACATCTCTTTCCAATCTGTACCAGACTGTTCTTGAATTAATTGAAAAAGTGGCGGCACATCAAACAAGTTATCTTTGACCACATGCAATTCATCAATAAAATGAAGAATTTTGGTCTGGGCCCCACCACTACAGTGAATCATTCCATGGATTTCATTTGAGCTATATTTCGAAAGAATTTTTTTAACTATTGGCGCATATGTTCGTGTTGGAGACAACACTAATTTACCTGCATCTATTGGTGAATTCTCTACTTCGTCGGTCAACTTCACATCACCAGAATAAACAAGATCTTTAGGTACTTCAGCATCAAAACTTTCTGGGAATTTATCTGCTAAATAGTTAGAAAAAACATCATGACGAGCAGAGGTTAATCCGTTACTTCCCATTCCGCCATTATATTCCTTTTCATAATTGGCCTGACCAAATGATTCCAGACCAACGATAACATCACCAGCCTTAATATTGGCATTGTCGATAACATCACTCCTTTTTAATCTAGCAGTAACCGTAGAATCTACTATTATAGTTCTAACCAAATCTCCAACATCTGCAGTTTCACCACCAGTAGAACGAATGGTAATACCAAACTCACCCAAGTCATTGATCAATTCTTCGGTTCCATTGATAATAGCCGAAAGTACTTCTCCCGGAATCTTATTTTTATTTCTACCAATGGTAGAAGAAAGCATAATATTATCGGTAGCACCAACACAGATCAAATCATCAATATTCATGATCAATGCGTCTTGTGCAATACCTTTCCATACA
Organism: Maribacter sp.; assembly: GCF_039968975.1. GTDB lineage: Bacteria > Bacteroidota > Bacteroidia > Flavobacteriales > Flavobacteriaceae > Maribacter. The sequence continues at coordinate 36,169 of NZ_JBDVOT010000138.1, forward strand.
GAAATATCTCCTGTTTCCTTCCAGTACATATAAGCCAATGAAGATTTTGTACCTGCACCATCTGCATGCATTACCAAGCAATATTCCTCATCTCCGGTCAGATAATCAGGTACTATCTTACAAAATGCCTTTGGAAAAAGACCTTTGTCAATATTTTTAATAGCGTTGTGTACATCCTCTTTAGAGGCAGACACGCCGCGTTGCTGATATCTTTCACTGCTTGATGTGGACATAATATAAATTTGTGGCAAAAATAAGGGAATCATTAAAACTGTAACCTCTCAACAGCTTAATAATTCCCTCAATTTTATTTATTATTAAAAAAGACTACTCTATAAATAACAATTCTCTATACTTAGTTAATGGCCACAACCTATTGTCCATTAATTTTTCTAGCTTATCACTATGCGTTCTTATTTCTGAAAAATATGGCTTTACATTATGGCAATATGCATCAGCTTTCTTTTTAGTGTCTTTCAAAGCATTTGCTTTTTTACGGGCATCTGCCATAGCGTCTACCATTTTTTTTATACCTACCACATGTTCTGCAATATCTTCAATCATGGTCAACTGTCCTTCTGAGAACTTTTTATGGGCCGCACCGTAAATCTCTTTTAAACCAGACACATTTTCAACTAGTTTATTTTGATATTCTAATGCTGCCGGCATAATAAAACCGTACACCAGTTCATTATACACCCTACCCTCTATCTGTAAATGCATAATGTAATTCTCCAAATCTACCTCTTGGCGCGCACTAACCTCTACTTGACTCATTACGCTCATTGATTCGAACAAGGCTATACTATCTTTAGAAGATAAAATTTCTAGAGCCTCTGGAGTATTTTTATTATTACTTAATTTTCTTCTTTTAGCTTCATTTTCCCACTCCGTGCTATACCCATCACCATCAAAACGAATACGTTTAGATGTTTTTATATACTCACGTAATACGTTAAAAACAGCTTCATCTTTCTTTAAGCTTTTCTTATCGATCAAAACATCAACTTCCTTTTTAAAATCTTTTAATTGTTTTGCAACTATGGTATTTAAAATGGTCATTGGTTTGGCACAATTCATTTTTGCACCAACGCCACGCATTTCAAATTTATTACCCGTAAAAGCAAAAGGAGATGTTCTGTTACGATCGGTATTATCCATCAAAATTTCAGGGATTTTACCTACTACGTTCAGTTTTAGCTCCGTTTTTTCCTCAGGAGATAATTTCCCTTTAGAAACACCTTCTAATTCATCTAAAACATTACTTAATTGTGAACCAACAAAAATTGAAAATATGGCTGGTGGGGCTTCATTTGCACCTAAACGATGATCGTTACCTGCAGATGCTATTGAAGAACGTAAAAGCTCTTCGTAAGTATCCACCGCTTTAATCGTATTTATGAAGAATGTTAAAAACTGAAGGTTTTTCATTGGTGTAGAACCCGGACTCAATAAATTTACACCGGTATCTGTTGCCAAAGACCAGTTGTTATGCTTACCAGAACCATTAATACCTGCAAATGGTTTTTCATGGAAAAGCACTTTAAAATGATGCTTATCAGCAATTTTATCCATTACATCCATCAATAATAAATTGTGATCAATGGCAAGATTGGCCTCTTCAAAAACAGGTGCTAATTCAAACTGATTTGGAGCCACCTCATTATGTCTTGTCTTAACAGGAATTCCTAGCTTGGTACATTCTTTTTCTAAGTCGCTCATGAAACTCAATACGCGATTTGGTATTACTCCAAAATAATGATCGTCTAGCTGTTGTCCTTTAGCCGGTGTCTCACCCACCAAAGTACGACCCGTCATCATAATATCTGGCCTAGAATGTGCCAGAGCCTTATCAATCAAAAAATATTCTTGTTCCCAACCTAAAGTTGCATTGACCTTTGTTACGGTTTTATCAAAATACTTGGCAACGGCAGTAGCCGCATCATCTACCGCGCTTAAAGCTCTTAACAGAGGCGCTTTATTGTCCAAAGCTTCACCCGTATATGAAACAAAAATAGTTGGTATACATAATGTTGTACCATAAATAAATGCTGGAGAAGAAGGATCCCAAGCAGTATAACCTCTAGCTTCGAACGTATTTCTAATTCCGCCACTTGGAAAACTTGAAGCATCTGGCTCTTGCTGCACCAATTGGCCGCCACCAAATTTTTCTAAGGCTGTGCCGTCAGGTAAAAGATCAAAAAATGCATCATGTTTCTCTGCCGTTGAACCTGTTAATGGTTGAAACCAATGTGTATAATGCGTAGCTCCCATACTAATTGCCCAACCCTTAATAGCCTCTGCTACTTGATCAGCAATTTTTCGATCTATTTTAGATCCTGATACCATAGCACCTTTTAAACTTTCTAAGGCATCTTTGGTAAGGTATTGCAGCATCTTCTTTTCATTGAACACATTAATACCGAACAAATCTGCTCGTCTTCCGTTCTCCTCAATAGCAATACTATTTCGCTTTTGACTTTCGGTTATGGCAGTAAATCTTGATGACTTCATATCTAAATTCATTATTAATTTAGCAAAATTACGTTCAATAAATATAAATATGATAAAATACCCGATAAAAAATAGGGGTATAAAACAATAAATTTAATTTTTTCACATTAACCCCCTAAAAAAACGCAACCAAATCATAAAAAACATATTTTTGTTTGTCTTTTATTAAAAAATAACGAACATATTATGGCTAAAATTAAATTAGAATACTTGTGGTTAGACGGATACTTTCCAACTCAAAACTTAAGGAGTAAAACTAAAGTAGAAGAACACGAAGATTTTAAAGGTACATTAGAAGAATTAGATAACTGGTCTTTTGATGGATCTTCAACAAAACAAGCTGAAGGTGGGTCATCTGACTGTTTATTAGTACCTGTAGCTATATACCCTGATCCAGCTAGAATTAACGGTTATTTAGTTATGACCGAAGTAATGAATGCAGACGGAACTCCGCATGTATCTAATGGTAGAGCTACGATTGATGATGAAGATGATGATTTCTGGTTCGGTTTTGAGCAAGAGTATTTCATTATGGACACTAAAACACAATTACCTTTAGGTTTCCCTATTGGTGGTTACCCTGCTCCACAAGGAATGTACTACTGTTCTGTAGGTGGTAAAAATACCCATGGTAGAGGTTTAGTTGAAGAGCATGCCGATTTATGTATCGATGCAGGATTAAACTTTGAAGGAATCAACCAAGAGGTTGCTTCTGGACAATGGGAGTTTCAATTATTCGCAAAAGGTGCAAAGAAAGCAGGTGATGAAATCTGGATTGCTAGATATTTACTTGACAGATTAACTGAAAAATATGGTTACTATATTGAGTACCACCCAAAACCATTAGGTAAGGACATGGACTGGAATGGATCTGGTATGCATGCAAACTTCTCTAACACGACATTAAGAACTTGTGGTTCTAAAGAAACTTATGCAGCTATCTGTGAATCTTTCCGTCCGTTTGTTAAAGAACACATTGCTGTTTATGGTGAATTTAACGACCAACGTTTAACAGGATTACATGAAACTGCTGCTATTACAGATTTCTCTTGGGGAGTTTCAGATAGAGGAGCTTCAATACGTATTCCATTAATTGCTGTTGAAAAAGGTTACAAAGGATGGTTAGAAGATAGAAGACCAGCTTCTAACGGTGATCCATATAAAATTGCAGCTAGAATTATTAAAACGGTTAAAACTGCAAAGATTTAATACCAAATTAATTGTTGATTATACTAAAAACGCCTTGGAATTTTTCTAGGGCGTTTTTTATTTATCACTACTCAACTAACTCATGAAATGGTGACATAAACAAATGCTAAATAAATAGAAACAAGTACAAGACCATCTCTCCACCCCAATCTCAATCCTTTGGGTATAAAAACCAATGGAAGAATAAGGAAAGATATACCTAACATCCAGAAGATATCATTTGTTAAGAGTCCTTCGTCCATTACAGATATTGGTGTTATAATAGATGTAATACCCAATACCGCAAGCAAATTGAATATATTAGAACCTATTAAATTCCCTAATGAAATTGCTTTTTCCTTTTTTACCACTGCAATTATAGATGCTGCTAATTCAGGAATACTTGTACCTACCGAGACAATGGTTATAGCAATTACACGCTCACTAACACCAAATACAGTAGCCAAACCAACAGCTCCACTAATTAATAGTTCAGAACCTCCCCATAGAGCTCCACCACCTAATCCTAAAAATAAAGCAGTTTTATAAGTAGGCATCATAACATCTGGCTCATCTTCTTCATCTATGACAGCTGGCTTTTGAAACCGCAATAGGTACACTAGAAAGAAGAATAGAAAGACCACCATAACAATACCCTCATATTGCTGAATTACGCCATCGAAATAAATAAAGAAAAAGAAAAGTAAAGAAGCAATCATCATTACAGGCCAATCTGTAGTATAAAAACTTTTACTTACATCTATAGGACTAAGTAGAATAGTAATAGCAAGTACCAGACCTAAATTTGCTATGTTTGAACCCACCACATTACCAAGCGCCAAATCAGGAAAACCATCTAAAGCCGCGTTTATACTCACTATAAGCTCTGGCGCCGATGTAGCAAAAGATACGACCGTCATACCTATTACGATTTTTGGTATTTTGAGCTTTAACGATAAATCGACCGCAGCTTTCAATAGCCAGTTTCCACCTGCTATGAGAAATACTAACCCGCCAATTATAAATAAGAAATCTTGCATGAAAAGAATTTTGACAAATATAATTAGAAGAAATGTGATGGCACATGACAATTGATGTCATCTGAAAACTAAAACTACTACCAACTAATTACTAAATCTAGATACTTATAAAGCATCGTTTTTTTTAACTAAGAAAGATGGAAAGACACCTTTTGAGTTATTTTACTGAATTTTAGGTCTACGATTTTTAAATACCATTCAAAATCAGCCTACAATTATTACAAACTTATATGAAAATCAATATTACACTTACATAAATAAACTTATTTATAGAATAAATGTTATTTATTATAATCAATATGATTTATACACTTACATATTAGTATTCAAAATCATTATTTTATCAATTTTTATTTGTGGGAACACTACTACAATGATATCTTTCGAAAACAATCTAAAAATTATCAACCACTAAAACTTTAAAATATGATTACTTTAATAAAACTTCTTGTTGTCTTAATCTTAAGTATAATCGTAACCTTGGTTTAACACTAAACACTTTTTAAAAAATTATATTCATAGCTACTTAACGACTTGATCAAGCGTTAAGTAATTTATGTATTTTTATAAAAATTTTAAATTGAAAAAGAAGCTATACAAATTAATTGCCAAGCTAAATAAAACCATATTACCTTCTTACAGTAAACAGCAGTTAGATTTATCTAAAGCTAGCAAATTACAAATGGCTCTTATTGGTTGGCGATATTTTATTACCAAAAAAGCGTTGGACTAGTATTTAACCAAAGATTTCACGGCATAGTCACCAATTTTAGAAACGCCTTCTAAAAAAGTAAGTTCAATTAGAAAATTGCACTGAACTATTTCTCCACCCAATTTTTCTATTAAATTACATGTTGCTTTGGCAGTACCCCCAGTCGCCAATACATCATCATGTATTAATACCTTATCCCCTTTCTCAATACTATCAATATGAATTTCTAATGTATCTGTACCATATTCTAAATCATAAGTCTCACTCACCGTGGTAGACGGCAGCTTACCAGGTTTACGCACAGGTACAAAACCAGCATTTAATTTTTGAGCCAACATAGGTCCAAAAATAAATCCTCTGCTTTCCATACCTACTACCTTATCTATCTTTTGACCGTTTAATAAATCATACAATGCATTTGCTGTTTCATTAAGTGCTTTAGGGTTTTGAAGTAAAAAAGTTATGTCTTTAAAAACGACTCCTTCTTTAGGAAAATCAGGCACATCTCTAATTAAGCTTTTAAAATCCATTTAATATTGTGTTCTTTATTTTGTGGTAAATGTAAAAAGAAATATATTTGCACCCCGTTAAGGGAAAAACAAAAATGGCCTCGTGGCGCAACTGAATAGCGCACTTGATTACGGCTCAAGAGGTTACAGGTTTGAATCCTGTCGAGGTCACCAGTAAAACCAGCACATTTCAAAGCTTTTTGGAATTGCTGGTTTTTTATTTGTAGAAAAAATCAGCTTTTTTTTGATAATTAGCCATCCTAAAAATTCTTATAAGTTTCTTGAGAATGATAACCTATCTTTACTATTTACTGATAGTATACTATAGCTTTTGTTCAACAATAATTATTAATTGTATATAGAACTTCTTTGTTTTATTTATTCAACCATTTAGCAAAATTTCACCAGAAGATGATAAGTAAATATCTAATATAGTTAGATTTAGCTATAACTCTTTCGGTTAAAAGAATCTTGGTGTAAGAATTTTTCTGCGTTCGGAAAAGAATTCGAATCTTAAAAATATTTCAAAAGACCCATCGTTAAAGGATGTATTTCCAAGTTCTGTTATTTCACGATCATAAGCTAACCCTAACATTAGTTTTTCATTCAAATGAAACCCCACCAGAGCACTAATTGCAGCGTCCCACCTGTAAGCGGCACCTAATGAAAATGTATTGTTCAACAATACTGTACCAGAAATATCAGCTTGTAACGGCGCTCCCTCCACTGCTTTAAAAAGTAATGCTGGTTTTAGCTTTAAATCTGGATTAATGTCGAAAACATAGCCTGTAATGAAATACCAGTTCATTCGCTCTTGGGCTAAATACGAATTGCTGCTCCCCGTAGAATCAAAATGTTCAGTTTCAAGAAAATTAGGTATTGACAGCCCTGCATAAAATTGTTTGGCATGATAGAATATACCTGCACCAAAATTAGGGGAGAATTTCTTGTCGATATTCATTTGACCTACCGCAGCATTTGATGGATCGTAATTTCTCAATCGATTGAAATCTATATTTAGAAAATGTCCGCCAGCTTTTAAACCAAAAGACAATTTCCCTTCTTCCGACGTTGGAATGGTATAGGAGAAAACAGCATCAAAATAGGTGTCTTGGTTTGTCCCGTTTCCTATTTCATCATTTACAATGGAAACTCCTAGCCCTAACCGTTTGGATATGGGACTATGCACATTAATTGTCTGCGTCGTTGGTGCACCATCTAGACCTACCCATTGAGATCTATGAAGAGCAGCGATACTTAGAACACCCCTTGACCCTGCATAGGCAGGGTTAACCGCTATGGTATTATACATATACTGTGTATACTGCGCATCTTGCTGCCCTCTTACAAACCAACTAGATGCAGATATAAGCAACACTGTTATAAAAATATTTTTTATGATCAATTCAAAATTATTTAGTATGTGCTTGAATTATCTATTGATATATAAGTAACCGTTCATTGTTTTAGGTTTAGTATCATTGGTATAATTGATAATATAGAAATACACGCCAGCAGGAAGTTCATCATTCTTTTTAATGGTTACCCTACCGTTAGACAATCCAGTAAAGGCATTACCATTATTATCATAACCATTAGTTTCAAACACTAAAACTCCCCATCTGTTATAAATCTTTACCGTATTATTAGGGAAGGCTTCAATATTGGTAATGGTAAATACACCTCCATTATTATTCGGATTTATTAAATCACTTTCTATACTAATATCACAAATAGAACCAAGTGGCGGAGTTCCTCCGATAGAGCTACAACCATCTAATGGGTTGGTGTTATCACTTACTTCTTGACCATCAGCTATCCCATCTCCATCAGTATCTTGATTTTCTGGGTCTGTACCTAACGTATTTTCTTCATCCGCAGATAATCCGTCATTATCACAATCACTGGTTTCTGAAGGTGTTCCATTGATAGAATCACAATCATCCAATGGGTTTGTATCATCTATTAATTCCTCACCATCGGTTATAGTATCTCCATCGGTATCTGCATTTAGCGGGTCAGTTCCAAGTTCAACCTCTTCACTATCTGTTAATCCATCATTGTCAGTATCTGAATTATCCGGATCTGTTCCTAATGCAGCTTCTTCATCAGTTGTTAAACCATCAGTATCGCAATCACTAGTTGCTAGTGGAGTACCACCTAAAGAATCACAATCATCTAAAGGGTTAGTGGCATTATCTATTTCTTGACCATCATCAATACTATCTCCATCTGAATCAGGATTATTTGGATCGGTCCCTAATGCAATCTCTTCATCATTGGTAAGTCCATCGTTATCAAGGTCATTACTCTCCACATCAACCGAATATATTTTAATCTCCGCAATTGTAATACTATTACCAGATGTATCTGAAGTAGTAAGACTTATTTCGACCGCTGTATCAGTATCTACTACCAAATCACTTCCTGGCACATCGACACTAAAATTACCTAGTGCATCTACCGTACCTGTGTATGTATTTCCATTTACAGTCAGTGTCACCAAATCATTTGCATTGAAGTCACCTGTTACCGTTCCTGTTATTGGAATATCAGCGCCAGCTTCTTCTACATTAATACTATTATCAGCTGTTATATCATCAATAGTCAATGTTGTTACTGGCTCCAGAATGTCTACTATATAAACCTTAGTTTCCGAAATAGTAGCACTATTACTAGCTGTATCCGTAGTCGTTATACTTCCATCGACCGTGGTATTTGAATCAGCTGCCAATGCGCTTCCTGGTACATCTATACTGAACACACCAAATGTATCCACCGTGCCAGTGTAATCTGTGCTGTCTACCGTTAAGGTAACCGTATCACCATCATTGAAGTCACCTGTTACCGTTCCTGTTACGGCTACATCAGCTCCTGCTTCAGTAGCATTCAAAATGTTATCCGCGGTGATATCATCTATCGCCAATACTGGAACCGGGGCGGTTATATCTACAACGTAAGGTTTCGTTGCTGTTACCGTTCCTTCGTTTCCAGCGGCATCGGTTGTGGTTAAACTTCCTTCGACCGTGGTATCTGGATCAGATGACAATACACTTCCCGGTACATCTATACTGAACACACCAAGTGCATTCACCGTACCGGTATAATCTGTACCATCAACGGTCAAGGTTACGGTATCTCCATCATTAAAGTCACCTGTTACCGCTCCCGTTACCGCTACATCAGCAGTAGCTTCTGTGGCATTTAGAATGTTATCCGCAGTGATATCGTCTATCGTCAATACTGGGATTGGGACGATTCCATCATGTTGAATATCCCTTGTCGCCTGTGAAGCTGCGTTTCCTCCAAGGTCGCTTACGTCTGCAGTAATGATTGCATTAGCAGGAAGTGCTTGTGCATCTGCTGCAGGAATATCTAAACTCCAAGTACCAGCATTTTCTATAGCAGTATATGTTTCACCGTTTAAAGTAACTGTTACAGTCTGCCCATCTTCAACATTAATTGTTGTCCCACTAATTGTTACCGGATTATCATCTTCTGCTGCATTAATAATATCATCAATCGCTACTACATTTATTGCAATAGCAGGTGCAGCAGTATCTACCGTATATGTTTTAGTTTCAGTTGCTGTAGCACTGTTACCTACGGCATCCGTAGTGCTTACGCTTCCGTCAATCGTGGTATCCGGGTCGGCTGCCAGTTTACTGCCAGGTACATCGATACTGAAATCTCCTAGTGCATCTACTGTCCCCGCATAATCGGTACCGTCAACGGTTAAAGTTACGGTGTCTCCATCGTTGAAGTCTCCTGTTACCGTTCCTGTTACCGCTACATCTGCAGCAGCTTCCGCTGCGTTTAGAATGTTGTCCGAAGTGATGTCGTCGATAACCAATACCGGTACCGGAACGATTGCATCATGCTCGATATCTCTTGTTGCTTGTGTTGCCGAGTTTCCTGCAAGGTCATCAACATCTGCGGTAATAGTTTCCGTAGCATCTAAAGCTTGTGCTTCGACTGCTGTAATATCAAAAGTCCACGTATTCCCTGAAACTACAGGAGAATAAGTTGTTCCGTTTAAGGTTACGGTTACAATCTGTCCATCTTCTACATTGGTAGTTTCACCGGAAATAGTCACCGGGCTATCATCTTCCGTTGCGTTGATAATATCATCTACGGCTACTACGTCTATTGTGATAGTCGGTGCGGTATTATCCACACTATATGTCTTGGTATCGTTCACTGTAGCACTGTTACCTGCTGTATCGGTAGTGGTCAAACTACCATCTACAGTCGTATCCGCATCCGCTGCCAGTTTGCTTCCCGGTACATCGATACTGAAATCCCCTAGCGCATCTACTGTACCCGTATAATCGGTACCGTCT
>NZ_JBDVOT010000139.1:0-15236 GCF_039968975.1 Maribacter sp.
ATCTTCTATTTGATTATCTGATTTTACTTCTTCAAGCGTTAACCAACGACTGTCAGAAAAAGAAAATTCCATTTTGTTTCTGTAGAAATACTTTTGTTCTGATCCTAATATGGGTGTAAGCTCTGGCAAGTCTAAATGTCCTATTCTTTTAAGGTTGTTTTCTACCTCTTTTTGTTTGTAAAATAGTTGATGTTCATAGCCCATATCTTGCCATTTGCAACCACCACATACATTAAAATGCTGGCAGACCGGATCTACTCTTTTATCTGAAAGAGTATGAAAATTAATGGCTGTTCCTTCAAAATAAGCTTTTCGCTTTTTTGTGGTCTGTACATCTACTACATCGCCAGGTACGGTATTGTTCAAGAAAATTACCCTTCCATCTGGGGCTTTACCAATAGTTTTTCCTTTTGCTGCAGCATCGGTCACCATTACATTTTCAAAAACTACTCGCTTTGTCTTTTTTCGCATTTGGCAAAAATAATGGGTTTCTTTGAATTGGGAATATAGTTATTGATAGTATTAACAAGATATTGATGGCATTTGACCCAATTTTTATTATTCCAGCTATAAATTTGTATTTTTGTAATTCTACAGGATGATTTCTCTCCCACGCTGAATTTTCTCCCCGATAACTTTTTCGGGATTTGAAAGGAAAAAGGTATAGAAGGAATTGCTAAAGTTTTATTTAAAGTAATTTTTATCATGTCAATTTTAGAAAACATCACTTCTAAGGATGCAATTGCATTAGAAGAAAAACACGGTGCTCACAATTATCACCCATTACCTGTTGTATTAAGCAAAGGTGAAGGTGTTTATGTTTGGGATGTGGAAGGAAAAAGATATTATGATTTCCTCTCTGCATATTCTGCCGTAAACCAAGGGCATTGTCACCCCAAAATTGTTAATGCTATGACAGAACAAGCCAAAACATTGTCTTTGACTTCTAGAGCATTTTACAATGATATGTTGGGTAAGTACGAGAAGTATGCTACCGAAACTTTTCATTTTGATAAGTTGTTACCTATGAATACAGGTGCAGAAGCTGTAGAAACAGCTTTAAAAATTTGTAGAAAATGGGCATATGAAGAAAAAGGTATTGCCGAGAACAATGCAGAAATAATTGTTTGTGAGAATAATTTTCACGGTCGTACCACTACAATAATTTCTTTTTCAAATGATCCGGTTGCTCGAAAGAATTTTGGACCATATACAGACGGGTTCATTAAAATAGAATACGATAATTTATCTGCTCTTGAAGAGGTTTTAAAATCAAATTCGAATATTGCCGGATTTTTAGTGGAGCCAATACAGGGTGAAGCCGGAGTTTATGTACCTTCTGATGGTTACCTGAGCGGGGCAAAAGCTTTGTGCGAAAAATATAATGTATTGTTCATTGCCGATGAAGTACAGACGGGTATTGCAAGAACAGGTCGTTTATTGGCAACATGTGGTAATTGTTCTTGCTCAGATAAGCATTGTAGCGGAACACCTGAAATTAAACCAGATATATTAATATTAGGCAAAGCCTTATCCGGTGGAGCATATCCTGTTTCTGCAGTTTTGGCAAATGATAATATTATGGGTGTTATTCGTCCAGGTAATCATGGTAGTACTTTTGGTGGAAACCCTATTGCTGCTGCAGTTGGTATGGCGGCTTTAGAAGTGGTCAAAGAAGAAGAGCTTGCAGAAAATGCCTATGAGCTGGGCGAGCTTTTTAGAGCTGAACTGAATAAATTTATTCCTACTACAGATTTGGTTAATAGTGTTAGGGGTAAAGGTCTTTTAAATGCAATACTTATTAATGACAGTGAAGATAGTTCTACTGCTTGGGACATTTGTATGGCTTTAAAAGAAAACGGATTACTAGCAAAACCAACTCATGGTAATATTATAAGATTTGCACCACCATTGGTGATGACAAAAGAACAACTTCTAGATTGTGTTTCTATCATTATTAAAACATTACAAGAGTTTAAAAATTAGAAATAAAAAATCCCCGATGTGAATCGGGGATTTTTTTTGATTGTTATTTCCTTATTGAAAATCGGCTGTTGCAAAGAAAGCGATGATCAATCCGAAATAAAGAATACAAAATACTAAGTAAATAAGTGCTAGTGCTAGACCTATATAAGAAAGTATTCTTCCTGTACTAATGTTTTCATATCCTCTATAGTTACCAGGATTAGCTTCAAAATAATTCTTAGCTTTTTTAGCATTGCTTAAACCAATGAAACTGAAGATGGCTCCAAAGGGACCACAACAGAAAAGAGTTAGGGCAATAGATAAAATGCCAAAAGTTAAGGCGTTGCTAGAACCTGGTATTTGTTGATATTCTGAATTGTTCATTTAACTATTGTTCCAACCCCCATTGTTCCATTATCTCTTGCTGTTGCTCCATAAGTAAATCCCAGTCACTTGTGGTTAATACATAAATAAAACGAATAACCATCAAAGCACATAAAATCAATGCAATCAGAGATACTATTTTCCCTGTTTTTATTTGCTGGTAATTGTCATATGTTTCTGGGCTTTCTTTATAAATTTTTTCAGATTTAGTAGCTAAAAAAAATGCAATTCCTGCAGGTATTATACCAATTCCTGCAAAGCAGCAACATAAGTATCCAACAATTCCTAATACTAGTATTAGTGTTGCATTAGGTAGTTTTTCTTGTTCCATAATTTAAAGGTTTAGTTATTAGATGAATTTTAATATGTAATTGGTTAATATAAAACCTACGGTACTTACCATAAGTGTAATTGTAATTGTATTTGAGTGTTTAAAAGGGTATAACTTATTAAGCCCTAAAAAACCAAAAAGTAAAAGCATTGGGTAAATGGCAGGGTACATTAAAAATGCAGATGTAAACTCGCCTTTTATTAAGAATAATAGGGAACGTTGTAAGCCACAACCAGGGCAATCAACCCCTATTATCTGTTTGGTGAAGCAGGGTAGCATAAAACTTTCAAGTCCAAGAAAAATAATTAATGCCTTAATGCGCATCTATAAATAAATTAGTAGTCCGAAAATTACCATTATTTTTGTGTATTCAAAATAAAAACATGCCTCATTTTAATATTGGTGATACCGTAGAAACTATTGATGATGTCATAAAAGGTGTTGTCGAGTCTATTGACGGTACTAATATTACCATGTTGAGCGATGATGGTTTTCCGTTAACGTATGCCGCTCATGAACTGGTTTTAATTGCCGATGATATTCGCGTTTCTAATTATGAAGTCGCTAAAATTAAAAAGGAAAAGGAAATACCAAAGCGTAAAAAAACAAGAGTTCTAAAATCTAAGGAACGTACAGCTCCAAAAATGGAAGTTGATCTGCACATAAATCAACTTATCAAAAACCCTAAATCTATAACTAAGTTTGATATGCTTACTTTACAGTTAGATACCGCAAAAAGACAATTAGATTTTGCTATTAGTAAAAGAATACAAAAAATTGTATTCATACATGGTGTTGGTGAGGGTGTATTGAAAGAAGAACTTGGCTACTTGTTTAGAAAATATGATAACGTAAAATATTACGATGCAGATTATCAAAAATATGGTCTAGGTGCAACCGAAGTTTATATTTTTCAAAACTTCTAGTTATTCTACTGTAGTGGTTACTGTGCCAAAATCATTAACCTGTAAATCTGTAATTCTACTACCATTTTCATTTAAAAAAGTAACACCACTTAATTGAATGAAATGACTGTATGTAATATTGTCTTCCGTAGTGGTGGTGACAAAAATACTACCTGCCTCAGCCTCAATTTCTTCTAGAACTGTTGGTGTAAGTGGTGGTGGTGAATCACAAAAATAACTACTGCTTACGGTCTCAGAGAAAATACGGTACGTAATTTGAGAACTTCCAGGAACAAGACTCTCAATTTCAGTAGTTGAAACTTCGTTTTTCAATAGTTCACTAGGAAGATTTAATATTAATGCTTCGTCGTCGTTTATTTTAAACAATACATTTTCTGTTGTAGAGGAAATGTCATTGCAACTTTCAATCGTTTCAATACTGTCAAAATCAACAGTTTCTATCTGTATGTCGCCATCATTGCAGCTAAAGAATAATACGGAACAACCAATTAAAAGGTATTTTTTCATATTTCAAATTTAGTTTAAAATTTGTAAATCTGTCTGTCGCATCACTGTCATTTATAGGTTAATTAACTATTTTTGTTTATTATTTATTTTAGAGTACGCCCATATGAAACAAGTATATTTAGATAACGCCGCTACTACGCAAGTTCACCCTAATGTAATTGCAAAAATGCAAGATGCTTTAGCTATATATGGAAACCCTTCTTCTACTCACAGTTTTGGAAGAACGGCAAAAACTGCTATTGAAAGTGCACGTAAAACTATTGCTAAGTATATGAACGCCCAGCCGTCAGAAATTATATTTACATCTGGTGGAACAGAAGCTGATAATATGATTATTAGATGTGCGGTGCGTGATCTTGGCGTAAAAACTATTATTACTTCTAGAATTGAGCACCATGCAGTTTTACACACCGTAGAAGAGTTAGAGCAAAAAGAGCTAATTCAGCTTTTATATGTCGACTTAGATGCATTTGGTAATCCTGATATTACTCATTTAGAAACGCTTTTACAGAAAGATGATTCTAAAAAATTGGTAAGCTTAATGCATGTAAACAATGAGATAGGTAATAAAATCAATTTAGAGGCAATTACGCTCTTGGCCAAAAAGTATGATGCACTCGTGCATTCAGATACCGTACAGTCATTAGGACATTATAATTGGGATGTTAAAGCATTTCCTATAGATTTCTTAGCTGCCGCAGCGCATAAGTTTCACGGACCAAAAGGTATTGGTTTTGCTTTTATTCGTAAGAATTCAGGTTTAAGCTGTATGATTTCAGGTGGTTCTCAAGAACGTGGTCTTAGAGCTGGTACAGAATCTTTTCATAACATTGTTGGTCTTGAAGAAGCTTTTGTTCATGCCTACGAAAACCTAGAAGAAGAAAAGAAATATGTTGAAGGCATAAAATCTTACTTCATAGACCAGATAAATAAAGAAATACCTGGCGCCAAATTTAATGGACATTCGGGTAATTTGGAGAAAAGTACCTATACCTTGGTTAATGTGTGCTTACCTATTACTGAAGAAAAAGCTATGCTGCTGTTATTTAATTTAGATATGAAAGGTATTGCTTGTTCTAAGGGTAGTGCTTGCCAGTCTGGTAGTGATGCAGGTTCTCATGTGCTTACCCAAATATTATCTCCTGAGGATATGAAAAAACCATCAGTTCGTTTTTCATTCTCAACATATAATACCAAAGAAGATGTTGATTATACTATTGCTGCTTTAAAGGATATTGTTGAGGCGTAATTAGTTTTTACGATCTCTTTTACGCTCTCGCTCGTACGGGAATTTTCTAATTGCTAATTTCATCATGCGGTCAATAAGGTCAGTGGTATTCTTGCCAGTTTTCTTATTGATTTCCTTTTCGTATTTCCAAAGAAGCTTGCCAGAATTGCCATCGCTTATTTTGATGCCAATTCTACCGTAATTTGCTCCTCCTGAGAAGTAGTCGGTAAAACTGAACTCTGTTGGTATACCGTTAGATAACAGTATATTCAAATCTAAAGTACCGCTAATTATACCGTCAACACCTAAAATTTCACTAAGCTCTTTTGTAGTATATACGTCAATATTATCGTAACTGATATTTTTCTTTGCTAGAATAGCTGCCGTATTTTCAATATTTTGAAAAGTTACCGGTAGTTTTTTCTTTTTAATACGATTAGAGAAATAGGTCTCTAAAGCATTTTGGACAGCGTAACCTTCATTCTCTTCTAACCTTTTTTGTTCCGTTTTAGACACCTTTTCGTTTAAATCTAAATTGGTTAAAAAAGGGATAATCGCTAAAACATTATGGTCAGAACTCAAGTTGTCAAAACTCGGGCTTTCATATATATTTTTCTGAGCCATTACAGTAAAAGAAGAAATAAGTACTAGTAAGAAAAGTATTCTTTTCATTTGTATTGTTTAAAGGCGTATACCTAATTTTAAGTTTAAAACCCTAGAAGTAAGATAATTTGGTACAGCATATTCATTTTTGCTGTCGGCATCTCTTACCCAAGTATTGGTAATTGAATTTTGATTATTGAATAAATTGAATATTTCAAAACCTAAACTCAATTCTTTAAAATTACGTAGCCAATGTGTTTTTGGAAATTGTTTGTTCTTATTTGCAAAAATATAGGAAATTCCTAAATCTGCACGTTTATAATCTCTTAATCTATTCTGAAAAATATATGGATCGGCATAACTTGGAGACCCACCAGGAACACCTGTTTGATAAACCAAATTCAAATACATTTTTAAATTAGGTATTGTAGGTATATAATCTTGAAAGAGAATACCAAATTTTACGCGTTGATCTGTAGGTCGGGGAATGTAGCCTCTATTATTTCTATTCTCTTCAGTTTTTAAATATCCAAGACTTACCCAAGATTCCGTTCCAGGTACGAAAGCACCGTTTAATCTTACTTCAGCTCCATATACATAAGCTTCCGCTTCATTGTTAGCGGCATAACGAATGCGAACATCTTCTAAAGTATATGCATTTACATTTTCTAATTTCTTGTAATACCCTTCGGTTATTAGTGTAAATGGTCTATCCCAAAGAAGAAAACTATACTCGTTACCTGCAACAATATGAAATGCTTTTTGAGCTTTGACATCTGGCTGTATAGTGCCCGTGATGTCGCGTAATTCTCTGTAAAATGGTGGTTGATGATATACTCCTGTCGATAACCTAAAGAGCATATCTTTATCCCAATTGGGCTTAATAGCAAACTGTGCACGCGGACTAAATACGGTTTGTGATACCTTTTCTACTCCTGTTCCACTAACCGTCCAATGATGAGAGCGTACACCAATGTTGTAATAAACATCTGCATTGCTCCATGTTTTATGTGTTCCTAATTGAGCATAACCAGAAAACCTATTTGTTTTTACAAAGTTTAAAGCACTTAATCCGCTATATGCTTCCAAAGGCGCATCAAAAGGTTCAAAAGGCTGATTGTTTATGAATTCACTTCTAGGTGGTCTAATGGAAAATCCTGCAGAATCTATAAATTCGGATTCACGTAATTGATCTCGAATATCTTCGTGAGTATATTTTGCTCCCCATTCCAACACAGAATTACCCATGGTATGTGAGCCTTTGTGTTCTAGATTAAAGATTAAGGCATCTAAATCATTTCTTGTTCTATTGAATTGTGAACCTATTCCGCGAGAAGTCAATACCTCGCCAGCAGTATCACTGCCTAAATTACTATCAACATCACCAAGCTCATATGCTGCAACAACATCTGAATATTCTTCTTCTGTAGTATGATAGATAGACGATATCAATTTTAACGTAGTGTTCTCATTAAGAAAATAACTACCTTTTAAAGCGCCTAAAGCTGTGGTGTATTTATTGGTTTCTTGACCTTGATAATAGACGACCAATGCCTGCGGATTGTCTATAGTGCCAAAATTAGTCTGTCTATTTAAAGGCTCATTCTTATAATCATTGACTGCTAGGTTGCCTAGAAAATTCAACTGAAATTTAGGGGAGAAACGGTAGGTCAAGTAACTTTGAATATCTGTAAATGCCGGATTAAAATTACTTTCTGTCTGCTGACTATTAACCAACAGGGAATTATTTCTGTAACGAATACCAGATACCGAGCTCAATTTTTGGTTTTTAGAAACCGTTTCTAAACTAGCACTTGCACCAAGAAAACTTACATCTGCACGGAGAGAAAATAGAGTAGGGGTCTTATATTTAATATCTAACACGGAAGCCAGCTTATCACCATACTTCGCTTGAAAACCACCAGCTGAAAACTTTACATTCTGTACCAGGTCACTGTTTACAAAGCTTAAACCTTCTTGTTGTGCAGAACGAATTAAAAAGGGTCTGTAAACTTCTATTTCGTTTACATATACCAGGTTTTCATCGTAATTACCACCACGTACCGCATATTGCGTACTTAGTTCGTTATTGGAAGATACGCCGGGTAATAGTTTTAATATGGTTTCTACCCCTGAATTTGCTCCGGGTATTTTTCTGATTTTTTCTGGAGAAATGTTTAAAATGTTACTCGTTTCTTTTTCTCCAGTGGCAGAAACGGTTACGCCGTCTATTTGTGTGACATCACTTTTTAAAACAGGATTGAACTCAAAGGTTTCGTTTGTGTTCAAAATTAATTTTTCCAATACAACATCTAGGTAGGCAATATGTGAGAAAACTATGGTGCTCTCTATTTCTGAAGTAATCTCTAAAATATAGAATCCATCAGAATTCGTTGTGGTTCCAAAATCTTTACTTGAAATATTTACATTAGGTAAAGGTTCATTGTTATCACCTAAGACAATACCTGAAATAGTAGCGTTCTGAGCAAAACCAATGGAGCTGCACAGCAGAAGTATCAGGCTTAGAGCATTATGTAATTTCAACTATATTATTTTCTATAAAAAGAGGTGCTAAGAATATTTGTATTACCCACATTATCTGTAACGGTAACTTCAAGAACACATTGCGTTTGATCTGCGATTTTATCGTCAAAATTATAGGTCAATGTATTGCGTTTAGGTTCATATTCCATTAGTATCCATTCTCCGTTTAGAGTTGCAGAGTATTTGTCTACACCACTTAAATCATCGGCAATTTGTACACTCAGATATTTGTAATTGTTTAACCATTGCTTCTCTTTAAAGTTTTTGGTTCTTATGGTAGGGGCTACAGTATCTTTAGCTAAAGTATATGTTCCTAAATTACGTGTACGTGTGGTAAACTCATTACCACGTTTATATGTATTTGCATGGATTGGTCTAAGTTTAGAATTTAATCTGGCAATGAATAATTGCTTTCGCTCTTCTTTTGAATACTTGGAAACATCGAAGGTTATTGTAAAGTTTCTATGCGCAGGTACGGTGTTGGTATGGATGGTAACGGTATCTTTTCCTTTTTTTAAGTCTATGTAAAAATCTTCATAAAAAGTATTTGTTGGGAAATATACTTTGGCCCCGTCTAAATCAAAATTATTAGGCTTTTTGGCAATTACATAGTTGTCGGTTTTTTTAATTACTTTTTTGTTACCTAATAAATTCTTTACCCCTTCAATAGGTATGTTAACTTCTATTTTATTACCGGCGTAATCTTTAATCAACAATTTTGCGTTATAACTTAAGCCCTCGTTTATTTTGACTTTACCATCATTATACAGGTCTTTGTAAATACTTAGCTTGTTACCGGGCGATTTAAAACTCTTTTGAATTTTTTGTCTATTTCTGCCGTAATAGTCATAGTCTACCAGCGTGTTTATATATCTGGTTTCTCCAAATGAAAACTTCTCAAAATCATATAAAGAATACACCTTGCCGTTTACACTAAGTTCTACGCTATAAACACCGTTTTTGTTGGCAGCCATATCTAATCTGTCAAAACCGATAAAACCAACCCCAATTTCACCTAAGGCGGTTACTTTATCCGCTAAAAATGTACCATCTTTCTGTTTACTAACGTTTATCTGTGTTCTTTCGTAATTATTATTAACATGAGAATTATCTGTTAATGGATATATGAATAGTTTTTCTAGGATAGGATTTGTAGCATCGGCAACCTCTAAACCATACATTAATGGATTGGTAGGTTTTTCAGAAATACTACTTCGTATTTCAAAATGTAAATGAGGACCGGCAGAACCACCGGTATTACCACTATACGCAATTAGTTCACCTTTAGAAACTTTCAACTCGCCGTAATCAGGAAAAACTTCTACTTCAAAAGATTTTTTATTATACTGTAGTTTTTTAATATACGCCTCAATAGTAGGTGAGAATTTCTGTAAATGACCGTAAACAGATGTATACCCATTAGGGTGTGCTATATAAAGTACCTTCCCATAGCCCCAAAGAGAAACCTTAATTCTAGTAATGGTACCATCACCAATGGCGTTTATTGGAATACCCTCTCTTTGTTGGGTTTTAATGTCAACACCAGAGTGAAAATGGTTGGAGCGTAACTCACCAAAAGTACCCGCTAATATAATGGGGATATCCATTGGAGGGGCAAAAGCATCTTTTGGATAATTTTCTTGTGCAAAAAGACCAAAGCAAAATAATAATAACAGACCAAGGGATATTTTTTTCATAGGTAGATAGGAATACTGCGAAAATAATTAATCAATAACAATTCTATGAAGTTGCGCGCCCTAAAATTATTATAAAGCGTTTTGCATACTAAATTGTTAATTCAAGAACGGTTGATTTACGAATATTTAAAAAATTATTGCTAAGTCATATAATGTATGTTAACTTTGTGTAAATCGCATTGATGGTAATGTATGAGCGAGTTAATTAAAATCGTTGATTCTTTAGAAAATAAAATTAGCAAATTGTTGCATAAACTTGAGGTTTTGAACAATGCTAATCTAGAATTGGAAAAAGAATTAAGGGATATAAAGTCTTCACAAGAAAGTGCCAGTAAAACGGTATCTGAATGGGAAGAAAAATATAATTCGCTTAAACTAGCAAATTCAATGCTTGGCAGTAATACCAATAAAACAGAAGCTAAGCTTAAAATAAATACATTAATACGAGAGTTGGACCATTGTATAGCTCAATTGTCGGAGTAATGTTCATAATAATATGTCAGAAAAGCTCAAAATAAAACTTTCTATTGCTGATAGGGTCTACCCATTGACTATTGATCCTGCTCAGGAAGAAGGCTTGCGTAAAGCAGCTAAAAATATAGAACAGTTGGCTAAAAAATTTGAGAAGAATTATGCAGTTAGAGACAAACAAGATGTTTTGGCCATGTGCGCCTTGCAATTTGCGTCTAAGATTGAACAGAATGGCATTGAGCAAACAGAAGGAACCAAAGAAGCTGAAGAGCGTTTAAAAGCGCTTGAAGAATTGGTGACGTCTAAATTAGCTTTAAAATAAAACGTTCTTATAAATACATTAAGTTACTGCCCACATTGGTAATACCTTTTGACAAACTCAACATTTATTTTTTTTAAAAAGGGTGAGTTTAGATTGTAAAAGCAAGCCCTACTTGTATAGGGATCCTTGATCAGTCTGTTAGCCCTAAACCTGTTTACCGGAGTTTGATCAAAACTTCTCCAATGTGGGCTTTTTTTTATTAATAAATTACACTATGGATAGTACAATGATAATTATTGCCGCAATAGTTGGGCTGGCAATCGGTTTTGCAATAGCAAAATTTTTGGAAAAAGGGAGAGCCTCTAAAACCATAATAAATGCAAAGAAAGACGCTGAGCGTATTTTAAAAGATGCAAATGCCGAAGGAGAAAGTGTCAAGAAAGAAAAGATTTTACAGGCGAAAGAGAAATTTTTAGAATTAAAAGCCGAGCATGAAAAGGTTATTAATAATAAGGATAAGAAGATAAGCGACGCAGAAAAGCGTACAAGAGATAAGGAATCTCAAGTGAGTAGTGAGCTTGCCAAAAACAAGAACATGAATTCTCAGTTAGATAGTAAACTGAAAGATGTAGAGCAGAAGAGACAACTCTTTGATAAGCGTCATGAGGAGTTGGATAAAATGCATAAAAGTCAAATTCAGCAATTAGAGGTTATTTCTGGTCTTTCTGCAGATGAGGCTAAAAATCAATTGGTAGAGAGCTTAAAAGAAACTGCCAAGACAGATGCAATGGCTTTTATACAATCTACGGTAGAAGAGTCTAAACTTACCGCACAACAAGAAGCACGTAAGATTATAATTAATACTATTCAGAGAATTGGTACTGAAGAAGCGGTTGAAAACTGTGTATCTGTATTCAATATAGAATCTGATGATGTTAAAGGTAGAATTATTGGTAGGGAAGGTAGAAACATTAGAGCATTAGAAGCTGCTACGGGTGTAGAAATTATTGTTGATGATACACCAGAGGCTATTATTCTTTCTTGTTTTGACTCTGTAAGAAGAGAAGTTGCTAGACTTTCGCTTCATAAATTAGTGACAGACGGTAGAATTCACCCGGCGAGAATTGAAGAAATTGTAAAGAAGACAGAGAAGCAAATAGAAACTGAAATTGTTGAAATAGGTAAACGTACGGTTATAGATTTGGGTATTCACGGTTTACATCCGGAATTGATACGTGCTGTGGGTAGAATGAAGTATAGATCTTCTTACGGTCAAAACTTATTACAGCACTCTAGAGAAGTCGCAAAACTTTGTGGTGTTATGGCATCTGAATTAGGATTAAATCCTAAAATTGCCAAACGTGCAGGACTTTTACATGATATAGGAAAAGTCCCTAACACCGAAAATGAAATAGAAACTCCGCACGCTATCTTAGGTATGCAGTGGGCAGAGAAATTTGGAGAAAAACCAGAGGTATGTAATGCTATTGGTGCTCACCATGATGAAATAGAAATGAAGACGCTTATTGCACCTATAGTTCAAGTTTGTGATGCCATCAGTGGTGCAAGACCAGGGGCAAGAAGACAAGTATTAGACTCTTACATTCAACGTTTAAAAGATCTTGAAGAGATTGCTTTTGGCTTTAGTGGTGTACAGAAAGCTTATGCTATTCAAGCAGGTAGAGAACTTCGTGTAATCGTGGAAAGCGAAAAGGTTAATGATGACAGAGCAGCACAGTTATCATTTGAGATTTCTCAAAAGATACAAACTGATATGACTTATCCAGGTCAAGTGAAAGTTACAGTTATACGTGAAACAAGAGCGGTTAACGTAGCTAAGTAATCACCAATTGTCGATAATAAAAAAAGCCTCTATTTATAGAGGCTTTTTTTATTTCTAATAAGTAAAGTCAATAAATTTCAACACTATTTTAAAAAATAAAATTATTTAGCTAAATATAATGTAGTCTCAATGTTGTATAAGAAAGATTTATTCTTTTGAGCTAGCTTCATTTGTACTTTCAACTTCCTCCTCTTCTTTATGTAAGTTGTTTTTTAAGATATTCAACTTCTTCAATTTTGCATTCCAAGCCGCTAAAGATTCTTTGTGTTGGTTAACTCTTTTTATAACGTCTTGCACCAATGGATTGCTTTCTGAAGCATTAGAGAAAAACTGTAAGTTGTTTTCTAATTGTCTAATTTCATCTTTGCTTTCATCAATCTTTTTTCTAATAAATGAACGCTCGTTCTGTATTGCGCGCTCTTGATTATCATTGTTGCTTAGTTGCTGAATTTTGTTACCATATTTCAGTAACTCTGATTCTTGTTTGCTAACACCACATTTTTGATATAGCGCATCAATAATTTTATCGAACTTTTGATTTATGTTTTTCTTTTTAAACGGAACTCTACCGTATGTTTTCCATTCTTCAGAAAACTTATTGATAGCCTCTAAGTCTTTTGTTTTATCTCCGCTGAGTTCAAAAGCTTTTAGGCGTTCTATACATTCATCCTTTAATTTGTAATTATCTTCTTCTTCTTTAAATGCATCGCTTTTAAGTGCATTTAACCTGTCGAAATAATGATTACAGGCTGTTTTAAACTCTTTCCATAGTTTGTCTGAGTACTTTCTTGGAACATGACCAATTTTCTTCCATTGCCCTTGTATGCGCTTCATTTCTGAAGTTGTAGCGTCAAAATCATCGCTATCTTTTAATGAGACCGCAATTTCTAATAAGGCTCTTTTCTTATCTAAATTCTCTTGTTGCTCTTTTTTAAGATTCTTATAAAAAGCGTTTTTATTTTGGTTGAATGCACGAACTGCTGCCTTAAAACTATTCCAAGTTTTAGAATTTACTTTTTGTGGTACTTGACCGGCTTTGAAAAATGATTCTCTTAGCTCCTCTAATTTTTTAATTTGTTGTTGAAGTGTACCATGATTGCTAGAAACATTTTCGCTAAGTGTATTTATCTCAGCTATAATTGCATGTTTGCGCTCTAAGTTTTCTTCTTTTATCTTATCAAGATTTTTGAAGTAATCTTGTCTTCTTTCGTGAATAATTTTTGTTGCGGCACTAAAACGATTCCAGATTTCTTCTCTATGATCCTTGCCTACGGGACCTAAATCTTCTTTCCAGATTTTATGCAATACCTGTAGTTCTCTAAATGCTCTATTTAAATCTGGTTCTTTAGAAAGCTCTTCAGCTCTAGCTACTATTTTACTTTTTTCTTCTAGATTGTGCTTGAAATCTAAATCTCTTAAGTCTCTGTTTATATTTAGAAAATCGTAAAATATTTCAATGTGGTGGTGGTATGTTTTCCAAACATTGTTATAATCTGCACGAGGTATTGGTCCTGCATGGCGCCATTTAGCCTGTATATCCTTAAAATTGTTATACGTTGTATTAATATCTTCTTCTACATTGACCAAAGCTTTTAACTGTTCAATAAGATTTAATCTATACGCAAGATTTTCTTTATGACTCTTTTCTAAACTTTTATAATATTGATTACGCTTGTCTCTGTATTCTGAATATACTTCGTTGAATTGTTGTTTGTCAATAGAATTGTATCTAAAATCAATTTCATTACCGCCATTAGAAATGAATTCCTCTTTCTTTTCTTCTAAAAATTGATCAAATTTTTGGTTGAATTCGTCTTTGATTGTATCAACATGCTTTCTTATAGCTTGTATCTTCTCATTCTTAACCAATCGTTGTAATTCACCCACTAAGTTTTCCATGCTCATGACATGGTAATCTGGCATAGGTATTTCATGTCTTTTTTCGGTGTCGGTATCTTCTGCATCCTCTGCATTAGAATCGTCAATTTCATTCATTACATCAGTTTGTTCTGCATTTACGTTTGTTTCGATTGCAGTTTCTTTTTGTAATGTGTTAGATTCTTCTGAAGAGTCTACTGTTTCTTCTACTACGTTTTCGGTAGTTTCAGTTACAGTTTTTTCTTCAATTGAATTCTCTGGTAATTGTTGTTCTTTATCCTCAGACATAATGCTAAATTATATGCTTACAAGATAGTAACAACCCTACGACTAGCAAAGAATTGATGGTTCTTTTTAGTTATATCACAAAAGAGTAATCTAGCGCAAACCTATAATTTACACTGTCTTTCTAAAAATAAGTTTATAAAGAAAGAACTATCGGTTCCAGATCTCCCAAGATTTTTCAGCTTGAAACTCTAACATTCTATGACCGTTACAAATTGCTGCACCATTGGCTTTGCCTGCAGCTAAAAATGCAGTTTTCTCAGGATTATAGATAAGATCAAAAAGTAGATGTTCCGTGCCGATTTTGGAATA
>NZ_JBDVOT010000140.1:0-7711 GCF_039968975.1 Maribacter sp.
GTTTTGGACCTGGTGGGCAATACGGGCACCCAGACCACAGAATTGTGAGCAACGTGGTAACGGAGGTTTTTCAAAGAGAAACGTCAGAATCGTTACAAAATTTGCTCTACTACGCATACCCTAAAGAGACCGATAATAAGAACGTAAATTTCAAAACCGATTTGGTACAATGGTTAAACGATAACCTTAAAAGAACTCAAAAAAAATTTCTTAGCTATCAAATACCCTATAGTAAAGAAGATCTGGAACTTGGGCATAAGTCTGCTAACTGTCATAAATCTCAATATACCGAAAATGACATTGATGATCTTCTTACAATAGTTGCCCAAACCGACTCAGTCATTTATTTTAGACCGTGGAATGGCGCTAATGAAATTAAAAATAATATTTTCGAGTAAACATATTCAACATGGCAATGAAGCATTCAATATATATACTAATTTTCATACTGTTTTCTTCATGTCATCAGAAACAAAGTAAATCTTCTTCTAAACCAGCAGGTTATTCTTACGGTGCTAAAAACGATTCTGCCGTATATTACTTTAATAAAGGCTGGGAATATATATTAGATTATGGACAATGGACCTTATCAGAAAAAGCATTTAGAAAAGCCATAACCTTCGATTCTACCTTTGTGGTCGGCAAAGCAATAGTTGGTAAAAGCACGCAAAACGGAACGGAAAGAATTCAAATATTAAAGAATCTCAATAATTCTAACATACCAGTAAGCCAAGACGACCAATTAATTTTAGAGGTTACCCGTATTACCATAGAACTTTTTAATGCCCGCGACCAAAACATACCATTACCAAAAGAGTTTATTCCTAATTTTTTAGCTACAGCTGAAAAAAACTACAGAACCTTTGTACATAAATACCCTAATGAAAGCTATATAAAAGGAGAATATATAGAAGTATTAAATGCTATTTATGGCGCAAAACCAGCGCTAGATTCACTACATAAGCTTACTACTGAGAAACAAAAGAAAATACCTTTTTTTGTTAGCTACGCTGCCACATTAATGTCTGAAATAGGTGATTTTGAGGCTGCACTTTCTACTGCTCATGATTTTAACGAACAAATAAACAACCCAAAGATTCCACAGCCCTATGTTCTTTACGGCAGTATCTATTTAAAAATGGATAGTTTAGAGAAAGCCAACAGATATATTGACAAAGCGCTTGAATTAGATCCAAAACATATTTTTGCCCAACGGTTTAAAAAACAAATTGTCACCAAATTAGAAATTACTGATGATAACGATTAAAATCATAACCCTTAAGTAAACCAATTTGAAGACTATAAGAATAATGAAGACGGCAAATATTTATAGATACAATACCCCGTTGTCGGCATTATTCCTTCTCCTATTTTCATCATATATTATCTCTTGTAACAGCCAAAAAGCAGAGAATGGACCCAATACCAAAAAGACAGATTCAAAAATCTCTTTAAAAGATATTCCAAAACAACATACGGAACCTGCTAAAATTGAATATAGTAGTCCTTATCTACAACCTACTATTGATATACCTATAAGTACGTTTGTACGTAGAATATTCCAAGATAAAAAAGGAAATTTATGGTTTGGCACCAATGGAGATGGTGTTGCCAGATATAACGGCACGTCTCTTGACTATTTTTCTATTAATCAAGGCTTTGGTGGTGTCGCCGTCAGAGGAATCATTGAAGACAACGAGGATAACATTTGGTTTGGCACCGAAAATGGGTTAACAAAATATGACGGTATTTCATTTACTAATTTCTCAGAAAAAGAAGGTTTACATCATAATAGTATTTGGAGTTTATTTAAGGATAGTAAAGGTATTATTTGGATAGGTACTTTAGAAGGAATCAACTTATTTGATGGTCAAAGCTTTTCTACATTTTCATTACCTGAAGGAACACCTGATTACAATAGAGGCATTAGCAGTGAAAAAATTGTTCATAGTATTATGGAAGATAGCAAAGGTAATATGTGGTTCGGTACTAATGCCGGTGCATATTTTTATGACGGTAAATCGTTAGCAAATCTTTCTGAGAACGACGGACTATGTAATAACGCTGTAAATGATATTTTAGAGGATAAAAAAGGAAATATATGGTTTGCGACGCACTACGGGGGAATATGCTTTTGGGATGGAAAATCATTTCATAAAGTAGCAACAAAAGAAAGAGCTAATAGTACCGAAGTATGGAGCTTATTTGAAGACTCACCTGGTCAAATTTGGTTTCCTATTGAAAGTTTTGGAGTTTACCGGTATAATGAAACCTCTATCACAAATTTCAACGATTCTAACGGACTAGAAAGTGCTGCCATACAAAGTATTTTTGAAGATAACCAAGGTCGCATTTGGCTAGGTGGCTACTTGGGTCTATTTCGTTTTAACGGTGTCTCTTTTTATCATGTCAGTCAAAATGACATCTTAAAAGAAACAACCATAACCAATTAAAATTCAATTGTTTAAAAATTTTAAATTAAAGTTGATCTTTAAGGAACTACTAAAAATAAAACTAAAAAATATAATATAACATTACTGCTCAAATGACTAAAATTATAGATACTCCCGATCAAAACAATCTAAAAATAGGCATGGCTCAAATCTCCCCGGTTTGGTTAAATAAAGAAGCTACTATTGATAAAATCAAAGAAAATATTGTTAAGGCTAGCAGCGATGGTTGTGAGCTGGTTGTTTTTGGGGAAGCACTTTTACCAGGTTATCCTTTTTGGGTTTCCATGACCGATGGTGCAAAATTCAACTCTACCGTGCAAAAAGAAATTCATGCGCATTATATTAAGAATTCCATTCAAATTGAGGCTGGTGAATTAGATGATATCTGTGCGCTTGCCAAAGAGCATAAAATCGCTATTTATTTAGGTTTAATGGAACGTGCAAAAAACAGAGGTGGTCATAGTATTTACTGTTCTCTTGTATATATAAATAGTGATGGTGAAATTAAATCGGTACATAGAAAATTACAGCCTACTTATGAAGAGCGACTTACCTGGGCTCCTGGTGATGGTAACGGATTACAAGTGCATGATCTTAAAAACTTTACCGTTGGCGGGTTAAACTGTTGGGAGAACTGGATGCCACTGCCAAGAGCCACCTTATATGGTTTAGGTGAAGATTTACATATTGCCGTATGGCCTGGTTCCGATTACAATACGGCAGACATCACCCGATTTATTGCCAGAGAATCACGCTCTTATGTTGTTTCCGTTTCTAGCTTAATGAGTAAAAAAGATTTTCGAGAAGATACGCCGCACCTCAATGCCATATTAGAAAATTGTCCTGAAACTTTGGCAAACGGGGGTTCTTGTATTGCAGGCCCAGATGGGGAATGGGTTTTACCTCCTGTAATTGACAAAGAGGGACTTATAACGACAACCATAGATTTTAATAGGGTGCTAGAAGAACGTCAAAACTTTGATCCTGTTGGGCATTATTCTAGACCAGATGTTACAAAACTTGTTGTAAACAGGGAAAGGCAATCTACGGTTGAAATAAAAAATTAAAAATGGAGAGAAATTAATTTTTCTCTCCATTCAATTCTTTCATAATCTCTGCAAACAATTGATATGATTTTATGCGGTCTTTACCATCATAAATATTGGTTACCGCAATAAGTTCATCTACTTGTGTATCTGCAATAAATTGCTGTACTTGTTTTTTAACGGTCTGCTTGCTACCGATGAAAGAATATTTCAACATTTGTTGCACCGACGGATTCTGACTTAACTCTCGCAAATCTGAAGTCATGTCTACCGGTGGTTGCATAAATCCGCGGTTACCCGTAAGCAAACCAATAATCATTTTATATAACGATGTTGAAATGCGCTCTGCTTCTTCATCTGTATCTGCAATGATAATATTTACACCCGCCATAGTATATGGTTGTTCCAAAACATCTGAAGCCTGAAATTCTTGATAGTAAATTTGCAAGGCGTTCATTAGGTGTGTTGTCGCAAAGTGGCTCGCAAATGCATAGGGCAAACCTTTTTTAGCGGCTAAATGAGCACTATCTGTACTTGACCCCAAAATGTATAAAGGTACCTCTACCCCTTCTGCCAAGGTTGCTCGCACTTTGGCATCGGCATTTTCAGTAGAAAAGTAGCGTTGTATTTTTTCCACTTCTAACGGAAACGACTGCGCTGCTTGAAAAAAATCTGAACGAATTGCTTGGGCAGTCAACTGATCCGTACCTGGCGCACGACCTAAGCCTAAATCTATACGGTTTGGGTATAGAATACCTAACGTACCAAATTGCTCTGCAATAATTAATGGGGAATGATTTGGGAGCATTATTCCCCCTGACCCTACATGTATTGTTTTAGTCTCTTCTGCGATTTTACCTATTAATATTGATGTAGCACTACTGCCTATAGCGACAGAATTATGATGCTCTGCCAACCAAAAGCGTGTATATCCTGCTTCTTCCGCAGCTTGGGCAAGAGCTACCGAGTGTTCAAAAGTATCTTTAAGCGTTGTACCTTCAGATACTATGGCTAAATCTAATATGGAATAATCTATCTTTTTCATATCAATAAACTCATTTATACATTTAAAAGCATCAATATATTTATTTAAAAAATTACAGGTTTTTTAAGCGTAGTATATAATTATCCCACACTTCATGATTTAAAGTGTAACTATAATTACGACCTATTTTGTGCTTATTTATCAAACTGGCTTCTACAAGTCTTTTTACATGGTGACTTATAGAAGGTTGTGCTAAATCAAGTAGATTGCAAGCTTTAGTACATTCTACCTTTCCTTGGTTCTTTTGCATGTACTGCAACAATTTCAACCGATTTACATCACTTAATGCTTTAGAAATTTTCTCTACTTGTATTAGCTCCATGATGTTTTAATATATTGATACATGCAAATGTATTTATAAATATTGATTTAAAATACAAATTGGGAAGACCTTAATAATGATTAACTTGACCTTAAGAATAATACTACATTTGATAAATGAAGAAAATTACTCAAACACCACATATAATCTTCTGGATTCTGATTCCCGTTATACTACTAGTTGGATTTCTAAAACCTGATAAGACACTCGATATCAATATTCATGATACCTATTTGGTAATGGATTTATTCAATTTAACTGTTCTGATCTCTATTATTTTCGGTATTCTTGGTTTTGGTTATTGGATAATAATTAAGTTAAACAGAAAACTTTTAAATTGGCTGACCTGGATTCATTTAATCCTCTCCATTATGGGATTTCTTATACTTCTATTAATTCCAATTATATCACCTGAAATACATCAAGACAGCCCTGGTTCTCACTTTGTTTTTCATCATGATCTTGGGCAAATTGCAATTAGCACTTTATTTTTAGTTATTATAATCCAATTATTATACCTCATACATATTATAACTGCCCTATTTAGAAAGACAGTTTAAAATTTCAATACATCTTGGATATTAATTCAACATGTTAACATTGTGCCAAACCTTAACATTTACATTGGATTTTTGATAAATAATATAACTTTGTTATGTTAAAATTACAATGACTAACCACCAATGAATCTCACCATAGAAAACATACTACTAGTTGGATCTATTCTACTATTTATCAGTATTATAGTAGGTAAAACTTCATATAAATTTGGTGTCCCTACATTAATCCTTTTCTTGGCTATAGGTATGCTTGCAGGTTCTGACGGTATTGGCGGCATTCAATTTGACGACCCTAAACTTGCTCAATTTATAGGTATAGTTTCTCTTAACTTCATTCTATTTTCTGGTGGACTGGATACGAACTGGAGTGCCGTAAAACCAATACTTAAAGAAGGTTTGGTGCTTTCTACTTTAGGAGTTTTATTAACTGCATTGACCTTAGGTACATTTGTATATTATATTACCGATTTTACTATTTATGAAAGTATGTTGTTAGGGTCTATTGTTTCATCTACCGATGCTGCTGCGGTATTCTCCATTTTACGCTCTAAAAATTTGGCTTTAAAAAGTAATTTAAGACCAACCCTAGAATTAGAAAGTGGTAGTAATGACCCAATGGCATATGTACTTACGCTAGCATTTTTAACGCTGGTCATCAATCAAGATTTAAGTATACTTTCCATAATTCCGTTGTTTTTAAAACAAATGATCTTAGGTGGTATTGGAGGATTTGCCTTTGGGAAACTTAGTGAAATCATTATTAATAAAATTAAATTAGGTTTTGAAGGACTATATCCGGTATTGGTCATTGCCTTAATGTTTATTACATTTTCAGCAACCGATGTCGTTGGCGGTAACGGATTCTTGGCTATATATATTTGTGCCGTGTATTTAGGTAATCAAGATTTAATTCATAAATCGACCATTTTAAAAATGTTCGACGGTATGGCTTGGCTAATGCAAATTGTATTGTTCTTAACCTTAGGTCTACTTGTTTTTCCGTCTCAAATTGTACCTTATTTAGGCATTGGTTTACTTATTTCTGTATTCTTAATACTAGTTGCCAGACCTGTTAGTGTTTTCCTTAGCTTAATGTTCTTTAAAATGAAGCTAGGTAGAAGATTCTACATCTCTTGGGTAGGTTTACGCGGTGCTGTTCCCATTGTATTTGCCACGTATCCCCTATTGGCAGGTATCGACAAAGCAAATATCATATTCAGTATTGTATTTTTTATATCGGTTTCTTCAGTTCTAATACAAGGTACCACCCTATCTGTTTTTGCAAAATGGTTGAATGTAGCTTTACCGGATAAAGTAAAACCTATTGCAGAAAATGACAGATATATTTTAAACCTGCCTAAATCTGCGATGGAAGAAGTTATAATTTTGCCAAATAGTTTTGCAGTAGATAAACGTATAATAGATTTGCACCTACCAAGGGCCGCATTCATAGTTATGATTAAAAGAGATGGAACTTTTGTTAGACCCGGTGGATCAACAATTATTGAAGCGAATGATACTTTAGTTTTGCTTTTAGATAATGAAGAAATTTTGGAAGAAGTTAATGTAATTCTAAACCAAGCGGTTATTGCATAATATGAAAAGTACAAATAACATATTCAAAGTTCTTTTACTCGTTACAATCTATTGTTTCGGTATATATAGCTCTGCAAATACGTTACCCTTTTCTAATGAGATCGGCATAACCCAAAGTGATGATCAGAACGCATATTTTTCTGAATACTCAAAGGTTTTATCTCCGCATGCACAGCAAACTGAGGTTTCAATTTCTGACGTTGCCGAAATTACATCGCCAAACTACAAGCTTCCTTTTACAAGTTTCAATTCAAGCATTAACAGTAGTGAATTACTCTTCACCGCTACATATAAGCAGTACAAACTGTACGCTAATACCCTTTTAATCAGGCATAGGAAGTCTGATCTTATATTCCCATTCCATAGTTTCTGGTAAACCATTGTAATTAGGCTATCCTATTGGTTAGCCCAGTTTAAAGTATGGCATGATGTAAAATAGTTACATCATAAAAAATCAGTATCTCATATTAAAAAATATAAAATGGATTTAGGAGTAACTGCTATTGGCTTAGCATCTGTTGCACTTTGTGCAATGCCTTTTGTTGTCACCAACAGAAGTAGAAAAATAAAAGAAAAACAAATGATGTCATCTTTAAATGATATCGCCAATAAACATAATTGTCAAATTTCGGAACATGAAATTTTTGGTCATTACGCCATAGGTGTTGATGCCAAAAAGAAATTTGTAT
>NZ_JBDVOT010000141.1:0-3549 GCF_039968975.1 Maribacter sp.
GCATAACGGCACTACAAATACCAATTGGTCATTATATTTTATAACCATGGTGGTTATGAATACCATTAATAGAATATTGAAAAATATAAAGGTGACCTTTACATTATTATCATATACCGTTCTTCTATATTTTTTTAAAAACAAAAAAAGCATAACAAGCACTAGAGCAACTAATACGGTATACCCTATAAGTATATAATAATAGTTATTCGCAGTCCATAGCTCAGATTCATACTCAGACTTTAACGACTCTAATATTTTAAGATTTTCTGCCTCTACGACCTCTCCTTTGGCAATTATTAATCGTCCTTGATCTACAGTTCCCCTGGTATATGATAATTTAGACAATGCTTCTGCCCTAGCTTTTTGGGTAAGGCTATTATCAAAACTTACATTAGGTGCAATAATATCAAAAAACAAAGCCTGTATTTCTTTCTCAAATGCAGATAAATTATTTTCAGCAAGTACTTTACCGACCAAACTATTAATTTCATTTACCCTATAGAAATCTGAAACCCTAACTTTTCTAGCTTCATTATCCTTCACTAAAAAAATAAAACTGCGCTGAACCTGCTTGCCATTGTTCTGCAAAATTCCTTTGGCGTAAACAGAATCTAACACAACTTTTGAAAAGTATTTTAAGCGCGATTTTTGATTTTCACCAAGTACGCTACCACCCCATTTATCTTCAAATTTTTGGTCAAACTCATTTAAAACACCATTAACCTCAGCCTGATCATATCTATAATACGGTAATTGATTATCTTCAATTACTTGTTTTTCCTTTTCTATTTCTGATTCAGTTTTTTGAATGGAGAAATCAAAGGGAGCGTACAGGTTTTCAAATTGCCAAGGCTTTCCTTTTTGAAATTCATATTTAAATTTCCCTCCCTTAGGTAAGAAAAACACAATAAATGCAACCGCTACAAAGTAGAGTATATACTTGTAAATGAGTGATTGCTGCTTGTAAAAATTATCCAAAAGAAAATTGTATTAGGTTCTCCAAAAATAGAAAATAATAAACTGATAATCGGTAATTGAAACGATATCCCTCGGGTTGCTATAGAATTTAGTAATTTCGTGTAATTAAATATTCAAAACATGAAAGAAGTCGTTATCGTATCAGCCGTTAGAACTCCTATAGGTAGTTTCATGGGTGGATTATCAACAGTTCCTGCTCCAAAATTAGGTGCAATTGCTATTGAAGGCGCATTAAAAAAAATCAACTTATCACCTACATTAGTAGATGAAGTAATAATGGGAAATGTAGTGCAAGCAGGTACAGGTCAAGCACCTGCCAGACAAGCTGCTATATTTGCCGGTATACCAAATACCGTACCCTGCACAACTATCAATAAAGTTTGTGCCTCTGGTATGAAATCAGTAATGCAAGGTGCGCAGGCAATTGCTTTAGGAGATGCAGATATAATCGTTGCAGGTGGAATGGAAAACATGAGCCTAATACCGCATTATGTTCACATGAGAACCGGTACAAAATTTGGACCTACTTCTTTAATTGACGGTATGCAAAAAGACGGTCTTGTAGATGCATATGATGAAAATGCAATGGGGGTTTGTGCAGATGCATGTGCTACAGAATATGAATTTAGCAGAGAAGACCAAGATGCTTATGCCATACAATCATACAAAAGGTCGGCAGATGCCTGGGAAAACGGAAAATTTGACAATGAAGTTATACCAGTAGCCGTACCACAGAGACGCGGTGAACCCAAAATGGTTACTAAAGATGAGGAATTTAGTAATGTTTTTATTGAGAAAATACCGAATTTAAGACCTGCATTTTCTAAAGACGGAACGGTTACCGCTGCCAATGCTTCTACTATTAATGATGGTGCCGCGGCATTAATTTTAATGAGTAAAGAAAAAGCAGTAGAACTAAATTTAGAACCATTAGCTATTATAAAAAGTTATGCAGATGCAGCTCATGAGCCTGAGTGGTTTACTACAGCTCCTGCTAAGGCTCTACCAAAAGCTTTGGCAAAATCTAATCTAAAATTAGAAGAGATAGACTTCTTTGAATTTAACGAAGCTTTCTCTGTGGTTGGTCTTGCCAACATGAAAATATTAGGTTTAAATGATAATAATGTCAATGTAAACGGTGGCGCTGTCTCTTTAGGACACCCATTAGGATGTTCTGGTGCACGAATTCTAATTACACTGTTAAACGTTTTGGAACAAAATAATGCTAGACTAGGTGCAGCCGCAATATGTAATGGTGGTGGTGGTGCTTCGGCAATTATTATTGAAAAAGCCTAAGCGCATAAATTAATTATATGCAATACGGTAATTGTCAATTAAGCATTGTTCCTGTAAAAAATAATCCAGACGAGTCATCTGAACTGATTACACAACTTTTGTTCGGTGAACATTATAAGGTATTGGAATGCAGGAAAAATTGGTCTAGAATAAAGACTATTGTTGACAAATGCGAAGGTTGGATAATGAACAGCCAATTGGTTTTTATACCGGAAGAAGAATTTAACGCCATTCAAGCAAATAAAAAACCAAAGCATGTCACTGAATTAGTATCTTTTGTTGAAGATTCTAATAAAATTTTAACACCAATTTTAATAGGTTCTTGTCTGACAGACACCTCATCATTACCTTTTAATTTTGAGGGTAATTTTAACGGCGAAACTAATACAAAAGAGAACCTGATCAAGACGGCATTGCTTTATTTGAACTCCCCTGAATTAAAAGGCGGCAAATCTCCTTTTGGGATTGATAGCGCAGGTTTTTCACAAATGGTATACAAGATAAATGGATACCATCTTTTAAGAACTGCACAAAGCCAATCAACACAAGGCACTGCGCTAAGTTTTGTTGAAGAAAGTGAAGCTGGAGATTTAGCTTTTTTCGATAATGCACATGGAGAAATTGACCATGTAGGCATCATTATGGAAAACAATTATGTTATTCATGTGAACGGAAAAGTAAGAATTGACCGTTTAGATCACACAGGCATATTCAACAACGACCTAAGAACATACACACACCAATTACGGGTTATTAAAAAGATTGTATAAAAAAAAAGGCCCTATTTAGGGCCTTTTAATTTTATTGGTGAGATTCTAATTACTCTCCTAACATCTTCTTTATTTTCGTGAAGTTTTCAGTATCACCCATTGCCCCGTAAATATTTTTAAGCTGAATCATTATATTTTCATTTTCAGGATTGTTCTTCAACGCATCTTCCAACACATCTGCACCTTGCTTAAACAAACCATCTTTTTTCTCTTTCAACTCATCATATTTTGCAATATCAGCCCTAGAGTTCCCTAAAGAATTCATTTCATCAATTAACTTGTTACCTTCATTTACATACGTTGTAGAAAGATTTAAATAAGCATTAGTATACTCAGGGTTAAGCTCAATTGCTTTTTTATAAGACACACGAGCGTCTTCATAATTCTCTTGTTCCATACTGATAACACCAACGTTGTAGTGTAAATCTGGATTATCAGGCGCCAATGCAATTGCTTGAGCCATTAATTCTTTAAACTTATCCTTATCTCCTTGATTGAAATA